>JAFAGE010000414.1 GCA_023423015.1 Bacteroidota bacterium | reverse complement strand
TCATGCACCTGGAGCACCATTTTAGACGACAATTTCCTTGCCTTGAATTCGTGATGGATCTTGATCATTGCCATTTTAATCATGTCGGCCGCGGTTCCCTGGATAGGAGAGTTGATGGCGTTGCGTTCAGCAAAGCCGCGAACGGTAAAGTTGGCCGAGTTGATATCTTTCAGCCAACGTTTACGACCCATCAGCGTTTTTACATAGCCATGCTCGCGGGCAAAGTTGATCATCTCATCCATGTAGCGCTGGATACCGGCAAACTGCCTTTTATAGTTGTCGATGATTTCTTTTGCCTCACTGCGGCTGATTCCCAGGTTATCGGCCAAACCGAAAGCTCCCTGTCCATAGATGATTCCAAAGTTTACGCTCTTCGCTTTGTAGCGTTGTTCTTTGGTTACCGATGATTCATCTACGCCGTACACACGCGCCGCAGTTGCATTATGAATATCCTTTTTTAGCTGAAAAGCTTCACACATGGCAGGATCGCCGCTGATTGCTGCAACAATCCTCAATTCTATTTGGGAATAATCGGCCGATAATAAAACATGTCCCTCATCGCGGGGAATAAATGCTTTCCGGATTTCACGCCCTCTTTCAGTACGGATAGGAATGTTCTGCAGGTTGGGGTTATTACTCGACAAACGTCCTGTTACAGCAACGGCCTGTGCGTAGCTGGTATGTACGCGCCCTGTCTTTTTATTGATCATCAAAGGCAATGCGTCAACATAGGTCGACTTCAATTTCGTGAGCTCGCGATAAGCCAGTATGTGTTCAACAATTTCACTTGAATGTGCAAGTTTCAACAATACATCTTCGCCGGTAGCATATTGACCCGTCTTAGTTTTTCTTGCTTTAGGATCAAGCTTCAGTTTTTCAAATAACACTTCTCCCAATTGCCGTGGCGAAGAAAGGTTAAATCTTACCCCTGCCAATTCGTACACTTTATCTTCACTGATCTTCGCCTCCCTTTCTAATTGTTTGGAATATTCATTCAGGAAGCCGGTGTCTATCCTTATGCCTTCGTATTCCATATCGGCAAGAACGCGCACCAGGGGATTTTCTACATCGATAAAGACCTGTTCCACTTCCTTTGCCTGAAGCAATGGAGTAAAGGCATGTTTGAGTTGCAATGTGATGTCGGCATCTTCAGCAGCGTAATCTTTAATTTTCTCAAGAGCAACATCGCGCATGTTACCTTGTGTTTTTCCCTTTTTGCCGATAAGTTCTTCAATCGGCACAGGTTCGTAACCCAGGTACTGCGCGCTGAGCAAATCCATACTTCTCTTACCTTCCGGATCAATTACATAGTGAGCCAGCATGGTGTCAAAAAGATTTCCTTTCAACTCACAATCGTACCATTTCAATACTAATAAGTCATACTTCAGGTTCTGTCCAACCCAGGTAATAAATGGATTGTCGAACAAAGGCTCGAAGAAGGTGAGTAGTCGTTTTGTTTCTTCCTGGTCGTCTGGCGGGAATGGCACATACCAACCCTGGCCCTTTTCGATAGAGAAGCTTAAACCGACAAGTTCACAATCATTCGCATCTATACAAGTTGTTTCGGTATCGAAACAGATTTCGGTTTTATCACAAAGCTGAAATACCAGTTTTTTGATGTTTTCGTCACCAACAACGGCTTCGTAATTATGTGGAGTATTGTGAATGTTTTTCGATGGTTGAATTACGGATGTAAGCTGTTCCTGCACGCCGTTACCTTGAGGTTCCGGGGGTTCTACTACGTTTCCAAATAAATCGGTTTGTATACCTTCAGAAATTACTTTATCAATAATACCCGACGGCACCGCAGTAGCTACTTCTTCTCCAAAAACTCTTCTTCCCAATGTGCGGAACTCGAGTTCATGAAAGATTTCTTTGAGGGCAGTTTTGTTGCAGGCCTTAATTTTAAAATCCTCCTCATGAAACTCCACCGGCACATCGGTGATGATGGTCGCCAGCTTCTTACTCATTACTGCGAGTTCCTTTCCTTTGCGGATTTTTTCTCCGAGCGCTCCCTTAATATTATCGGCGTTTTCCAGAACCTTTTCAAGCGTTCCATATTCAGCCAAAAGCTTTGCTGCTGTTTTTTCGCCAATGCCAGGGATACCGGGAATATTATCAACTGAGTCGCCCATCAAACCCAGCACATCAATCACCTGGTCTACGCTGTTGATGTTCCATTTTGCACACACCTCCTGTGCCGTGAGAATTTCTGCGTCGCTACCTTGATAACCCGGCTTATAGATAAATACTTTGTCATTAACCAGCTGGCCATAATCTTTATCAGGTGTAACCATGTAAACATCGTATCCTGCAGCGGCAGCCTGTTTACTTAGCGTGCCGATTACGTCGTCTGCTTCAAATCCATCCGCTTCAATCACCGGTATGCAGAATCCTTCAATGATTTTTTTAATATCGGGGATAGCGGATAAGATGTCTTCCGGAGCTTCCTGGCGGTTTGCCTTGTAGTCGGAAAAATCCAGTTCGCGACCAGTGGGTGCATGCGTATCGAAGCATACAGCCATGTGCGTTGGTTGCTGATTGTTGATGAGTTCGATCAGTGTATTGGTAAATCCAAACTGGGCATTAGTATTTCTTCCTTTTGATGTGACGCGTGGGTTGCGGATCAATGCATAATAAGCGCGAAAGACCAGGGCCATCGCGTCGAGCAGAAAAAGTTTTTTAGCCATTGAACGAAGATAAGAAAGGGTGATGTGGCTATGGTACGGGATCTTCACCGTGTCCTCCCCATGGATGACAGCGAACGATGCGGCGTGCACTAAGCCAGAGACCTTTGATTAAGCCATATTTTTTGAAAGCCTGCAGCGAATAATTGGAGCAGGTTGGAGTGAACCGGCAGGAAGGTCCGAGCAATGGCGATATCACCCACTGGTAAATCTTAATGAGTGCAATAAACGGCCAGCTCAATATCTTCATAAGCATCTGCATATTCACTTTATTTTTTTGCAGCCAGCTTTTCGAGTTTTCCAAGGATCAGATTTACTGCTGCCGGAATGCGGGAGCTGTCTTCCATAGTTTTTCCGGTGTAGATGAAGAACACCAGCAGATTTCGATGCGCATTGTTGAGCGCAAGTTCCAAACTTTCCTTTCGTACCCGAAAGCCTTCGCGCAATAGTCTTTTTATCCGGTTACGGTCAGCCGCTTTTTTAAAGTATCGACCAGGTGCCGTGAAACCTGCCTGCAATCCTACCGGTTCATCCACAAACAGGAAAACTGCGCGTACGGGATAATTAATAACAGGTGCGCCCTGTTCGAAAAGGATCCCGATAAGTCTCCTGCTTTTAATGCGATTGTTCTTGCCTAATGTATTTGTAATGGCGATACGCTTTAAGTATCAATTTACATAAACAAAATTAGCCTCACTGCAGAGGCTAATGAATGATATGGGAACAAGAAAGAAGCTGGTATTACTTCAACTTGCTTTCGTCGGAAACCGTAAGTTTCTTACGACCCTTCCTGCGACGTGCTGCGAGTACCGCACGTCCATTAGCAGTCTCCATGCGTTTACGAAAACCATGAACGGTTTTGCGGCGGCGGGTGTGTGGCTGGAATGTACGTTTCATCTCTTAACTTTTTTAATATCTCGTTGTGGTGAAAGGTCGGCAAAGGTATGGTAAATCGTGGGTTCTTCCAACATATTTTTACCGGAATTACACCAAAGCCAGGTGTTTAGAGCTAACCTCTTCGCCAAAGAATATTGCTGCATGATTGTCGAAATCCTGTTCAGAATCAGTGGTATAAAACAGGCGCGACCTGTTTCGCGTGCAGCGGGTTTCTATTTCCGGGTGGCGCTGAAGATAGTCGGCCAGGCTGTCGGCTACAATTTTACCCTGCGACAGAATGGTAATATGTTTCGGCATATACTTCCTCAGCTTGTCCATCAGTAATGGGTAATGCGTACAGGCAAGTAAAACAGTGTCAATTTCCGGATGCTTGGAAAGCAGGTTCGTTATGTTTTTCCGTATGAAATAATCTGCGCCCTCCTTGTCATATTCGTTATTTTCCACAAGAGGAACCCACATAGGGCAGGCTTCCTGTTCAACATGTACTTCCGGATCGAATTTGCTGATCTCTATGGCGTAGGATTGCGACTGTACCGTGCCCTGGGTGGCCAGAATGCCGATTGATCCGGATTTTGTGTATTTACCGATTACTTCACTGGTGGGCCGTATCACGCCAAGCACGCGATTGTTCGGATTCAGCCGCTGCAGGTCGTTCTGCTGGATGGTTCTCAGTGCTTTTGCAGACGCTGTATTGCAGGCTAATATCACCAGAGGGCAGCCCTTGCTGAAGAACCATTCCACACACTGTAGAGTGTAGCGGTACACGGTATCGAATGAGCGGTTTCCATATGGAGACCGGGCATTGTCGCCCAGGTATATGTAATCGTATTCAGGCAGCCGGCTCACGATTTCACGCATCACCGTCAGGCCGCCATAACCTGAATCGAATATTCCTATAGGACCATTAGAAGACATGCGCTAAGGTAGTAAATGAAAAAAAGAACCGCCCTTTTTGGGGGCGGCTCTGCATTATAGAACTGTTACAATGTTACTTATTAGGTGTTGCTGGTTTAGCCGGGGTCTGCTGGGCTGGTGCTGCTGCCGGTGCATTCGTTCCGCGCTGCTGATTAGCCGAAGGAGGCAGTTTTATGTTCAGCTTCTTGGCTACAAGAGGAAGAACGTCATCACCCTGAGGAGCAACCAGTAGGGCGCCTTTTTCAAAGATGTAGGCATAACCATTTTCTTTGGCCACCGACTGGATTGCATCGTAAGCTCTCCTGTTGATCGGCGTGATCAGCTCCTGCTGTCTTTGTTGCAGCTGTTGCTGAATTCTTTGATCCTCGGTTTGCAAATCCTGCAGCATCTTCTGCAATTCGCTTCTGCGAACGTCTTTTACTGCGCTCGACATTGTTGCTGAATCCTTGTTGAATTTGTCAATAGCAGTTTCCAGGGCCTGTTGTTTATCCTGGGCATTCTGGATCAATGCTCCGCGATACTGCTGGAGGTTAGAATCGGCCTTAGCCGTTTCTGGCATAATGCTCACGAGCTCCTCGGTACTCACGTACCCAATCTTACTACTTTGTGCGTTTACGAGGCTGGTCGTCATGAGGGCAGATACCGTAATGAAAGCAGCAGTCAAAAATTGTTTCATTTGTTTCATATTTGGTTTAGGTACAGGCCTTGAAGGTCCTGTTCTTTTTGTATTTAAAGTTGAAGAATTGAACGCTTAAGTTGTACCTCGTTGTTCCTTTTTGTTTTATTTAACACCCAGCTCGCGGAGAACGTCTTCACTCCGGTCCAATTTTGGGTCGGCAAAGATAACAGTTATTCCTTCACTTTTATCTAAAATAAAATCGTATTGGCGGTTTGCCGCGATTTTCTGGATTGCTGTATAAACCTTATCCTGAATGGGTTTTACAAGTTCCTGGCGTTTTTTGAAAAGGTCGCCCTCAAACCCAAAGCGTTTGCGTTGCAGGTCCCTGATTTCCTTCTCGCGCATGAACAGCTCGTCTTCACGTTTCTTCTTGAGGTCTTCGCTCAGCATCACTTGCTCAGCTTCATAGTTGCGGTACATACGGTCGAGCTCAGCCTGTTTCTGATCGATTTCCTTTTGCCACTGTAAACTGGTTTCGTCGAGCGATTTCTGGGCTTCCTTATAATCAGGAATTTTATCGAGGATAAACTTGGTATCTACTATAGCATAGCGTTGAGCCTCAGCTGCAAATACAATCCCTACCAGAAGGGCCGCTGCAAGAAATATCTTTTTCATCGCGATGATTTTTGATGGTAATGGCGTTCAACAATTTGTGATATTAAGAATTTATCTGTTTTCTTAAGCAGCAGCACTGGCTTATTCGGGTTCGAAGCCCAGCATAAAGGTAAATCGGGAAGCATCCTTCAGACCCGTACCTGGCCTTATCCTGTCGAATCCGACACCGTAATCAAATCCAAGCAAACCGAACATCGGCAGGAAGAAACGCATACCAACGCCCGCACTTCTACGGAGTCTGAATGGATTGTACGATTTGTAATCATACCATCCATTTGCTGCCTCGAACCAGGCCATGGCGAAGATCGAGCTGTTTGGATTTGTCGAAAATGGGTAGCGCAACTCGAGTTGGTACTTATTAAAGATGGTGAAGAAGTTGCGCGCGCTCTGCTGATCGGGGTTGATCTTCGGATCCGAATTTTCATAAACCGGGTAACCACGATGTGCGATGATGTCATAACCCAGGATAAAGTTACCATTGGCCAGACCCGCATCTCCCACCTGGAAGCGCTCGAATGGTGAGAAGTCGATCTTTTTATTATACCGCCCCATAAAACCATACTTCGCCGCGGCTTTCAACACGAACTGTTTACTCTTATCTGTACCCATCGCACGACCGATAGGAATATACCATTCCGCATTAAACCGCCATTTATGGAATTCCGGTAATTTATATGAGTCGAAATTGGTTGAGTTTTCCCTGAACAACGAATAAGGCGGTGTAAACTGTCCGCTTAACAGGAAGTTTGATCCGCTTGTAGGAAAGATCGGGTTTGGACCCGCAGAATTTCTGCTGAGCGCAAACTTCAGGTTCACGTTGTTCGAAACACCTGAATCAAACGTTGACACAAACAAAGGATAGTTGATCAACTTATACTGCGTGAAATTGAGCGAGTAAACCATGGTGAAGAAGTCGTCGGGCCATTTCAGCTGTTTACCGAGCGAAATGGATGCACCAAAGTTTTTCAGACGGTTAGTGTCGCTGAAGAAGTAACGGCCATCGAGCCCGATACCACCGGTTCTGAACACACTTTTATATAAGCTAACAGTAAGCGAGTTCCGTTTCTTACCACCAAGCCACGGCTCAGTGAATGAGAAATTGTACGACTGATACGCCCGGCCATTTGATTGAACACGGAGACTGAGCTTTTGTCCATCCCCGGTTGGTAATGGATCCCAGGCTTTTTTGTTCCAGATATTATTAATCGAAAAGTTATTGAACGATACACCCAGCGTTCCGGTGAGACCGATACCACCGCCCCAGCCGGCAGATAATTCCAACTGGTCGGATGATTTTTCTTCAACAGTATATTCTATGTCAACCGTTCCATCTTCCGGATTGGGAACCGGGTTGATTCCGATTTTCTCCTGGTTGAAAAATCCGAGCTGAGCAATTTCACGATTGGAACGAATAAGATCACTGCGGCTGAATTTCTCGCCTGGTAATGTTCTTATCTCGCGACGAATCACGTGTTCTTTCGTTTTCTCGTTTCCGGAAATAGTGATGTTTTTGATGGTTGCCTGTGGACCTTCCACGATACGTATTTCAAAGTCTATCGTATCGTTGTACACCGCAGTTTCGATTGGCTGAACCTGGAAGAAAAGATAACCATCATCCTGGTAAAGCCCGCTGATGTCACCGCCTTCCTGCGTCAACTCCTTTCCGAGTTTGCGGTTCAGTGTTTGCACGTTGTAGATATCGCCTTTGTTGATACCAAGAATCAGGTTGAGAACCGAATCTGAATATTTTGTATTTCCTCTCCAGGTGATATTACCAAAATAATACTGATGGCCTTCGTTCACTTTCAAGTCAACGTTCAGGTTTCCGCGATTATTAAGATACTGTGTATCGGCTTCGATGGAGGCATCTCTGAAACCAAGAGAGTTGTAATACTGAAGAACTTTATCCTTGTCTTCCAGGTATTTTGATTCGTTGAATTTCGCCGAGCTGAAAAGCTTGAAACGGAAATACGGATCGAGGAATTCTTTTGTTTTTGTGAGCGACAGGAACCCGTAATCTGCAAGGTATTGGCGGAAGGATACTTCCTGGTCTGCTCCGTAGGTATGAAGTTTTTCGGGGGGGAAAAGGGTGATCTTTGTCATCTCCTTTGTTCCCTTCATTTGTTTTTTCAGTTTGAGGTCGGTAACGCTTTCGTTGCCGTAGAAGTTCACTTCATTGATCCTGACTTTCGGCCCCCTGTTTACATTAAATACAAGGTTTACCGAGTTGGTTTTTGTTGCATCCCGTATCTCATCCACTTTCACTTCTGCACCTCGGAAACCTTTTTCCGTATAAAATTTCTTAATCGCCTCTACTGCATTGCGTTTGGTATTTTCAGTTACCACACGTCCCACAACGAGACCAGATTTTTTACCAAGCTCTTCAGCATCTGATTTGCGCGCTCCTTTAAAAGTATATTTGGACAAACGCGGGCGCTCGGTTACGTTAATTTCAATTTCTACATTTCCTTCATACACCCGTGTGAAATATATCTGCACGTTTGCAAAGAGGTTCTGACGCCACAATGCAAGAATAGCTTTACTGAATTCGTCACCACCAGGAATCATCACTTTATCACCAACACTCAAGCCTGAAATAGAGATAAGGAGTTGTTCGTCGAGGTATTTTGTTCCTGAAATTTTGATTGCCGAGATGGTGAATTCGCGGGGATTTCTTGAATTCATCAACTCAAGCAATTCTGGATCGATAGAAGTTGGTGGTAAGGTATCCTGAACCGGTTGATTAGCTTCTATGGGTAACTCTTGTGCAGGAGCAGTTGTATCTGGAACTACCTGAGAGAACACAGGGGAAACCACAAAGCAAACAAGGGCCAGTAAGAGAACACCTGGCGTAAACTTCCGCTGCATTCCGGGATATTTTGTGTTGGGCAAATTAGTTGGATTTATTAAAACTTTTTGTTAAACCATCACCTGCTCGCTGGTCTTGCCGAACCGGCGTTCACGCGATTGAAAATCGAGGATGGCAGTGTATAAGTTCTCTTTCCTGAAGTCGGGCCAGCGTACGTCGGTAAAGTACAGCTCTGAATACGCCATTTGGTAAAGCAGAAAGTTGCTGATGCGGTATTCGCCGCTTGTACGGATCATCAGTTCAGGATCTGGGAAGTTAGCGGTGCAGAGATATTTTTGAAAGCTCGCCTGATCGATCGAAGCCGGGTCAATAACTCCATTCCTGGCATCTTCAGCCAGCTTTTTTACAGCTTGAATAATCTCCCAACGGCTGCTATAACTCAACGCCATAATAAGATTCAGACCTGTGTTGCCGCTGGTGATCTCAATTGATTCCTTCAGTTCCCGCACAGCATTTTCGGGCATCATTGTAAGGTCGCCAATAACGTGCAGCCTGATATTGTTTCGGTTCAGCGTGTCGGTTTCCTGCCTGATGGTTTGTACCAGCAGTTCCATCAACCCGCTAACTTCATCTTCCGGGCGGAACCAGTTTTCGGTTGAAAAAGCATAAAGGGTAAGGTAGCCCACTCCGAGTTCAGCACAGCCTTCAACTACCTGGCGCACACTCTCTACTCCATGGAAATGTCCATACAATCTATCCTTTCCCTGCTCTTTGGCCCAGCGTCCATTTCCATCCATAATGACGGCAATGTGCGACGGTAGGCGATTCTTATCAATTAACTCTTTCAGGCGCTGCATGGCAAAATTTGGCGCACAAAGGTAGTAAAATTTGCCTCCCTCAGTGGTTTTTTAAGCCTTTATGGCAATACTAATCTGCTGTGGGACAGCGATACGATGTAAGATTGAGCGAGAAAGTTACTTCTGCGATGAGGTATTGGTCTTTCTGATTCGGCAAACCGCGCTGACGGCCTTCAAGACCAATGAGTTCACCGGTTTCGTAAGATCGGTCCTGCATCAGCTGTGCAAGGCTCGGCTGACCGTCGGGACCTGCAGGAAATTTGTCGGCCCCGGCAAATGTCTTGCTGACATCGTCGAGGTAATCCGTATTAGTGAATCGGTGAGTTACCTCAAACCCGAGATTCATGCGGCTGTTTATCGCATACTTTACTCCCACTCCGAACGGTAGGCAAACTCCCATGCTGCTGTAAGGTTTTCTGTCGGGGAGGGCAGGATTACCCTGTCCTTCTGTTCCCAGTTCGCGAAGTGAAACTTTTTGACCGCGATAATATGCATACGGATCATAGCTGAAAACTCCGGCGCCGATAGTAACATATGGCGTGAACCTGTGATATGGATCGCCGGGTATAAATTTGAAGAAGTTGAAGTCGCCATGCAAAGCAATCTCAAAAATATTGGAGTTGAAACTGAGGTTCCTCCTGCGCTGATATTCATTCTGAGTGTTGTAAATATCGGAGTAACCAACCTGGGTGTAGTGGCCACTCAGCCTGAGGGCAACATAGTTGTTGAACTGCTTGCGGAAGAAAAGGCCGATTGCGGGTTTGGCGCGGTTGATCCTGCTGCGGGTGTTCAGATCGCCGAAGTAGTGTGAGGCGCCGGCACTGATTCCAATTTCACCTTCCATCACAACGCTTTCGTACTGGGCATTAACTCTGAGGGATGCCAAAACAGTGGTCACCAGCACAATAGCAAAAGCAGCTCTCAACATATACTCGAATATTAAAAAGCTCTAACGAATTCAGAAACCATTTCTTATGCAAAGCCCTGTTAATTCCTCGTATCCAGGCCCCACGATAATTTTTCTCTAAGCGTTTGCAGAAAGTTGTTTTCGTTCAGCCGTACGAGGTTAATATTAAACGATTCACGCCTTACAGCCAACAAAATCTTCTTGTCCACAATTTCTTTCCGCGAATCCAGTGCACATAGGAAATGATCCGTACGGCCTTCAACCTCGAATGATATAATATTATTATCTGGTACAATTATCGGCCTCACGTTCAGATTATGCGGTGCAACCGGCGTGATTACAAAGCTACATGACTCAGGAAATACTACCGGGCCACCACAACTCAACGAGTATCCCGTAGAGCCGGTTGGCGTCGCCACAATCACTCCGTCTGCCCAGTAAGTGTTCAGAAACTCACCATTAAGATAGGTGTGTATTCTGATCATCGGGGAAGTATCGGTCTTGTGGATCGCAAACTCGTTCAGGCCATAGGGCATGCCGTTGAACAACATCTTATCACCATCAAGATGAATCAATGAACGCTTGTCGATCACATATGTACGGTTCACAAGCGCGCGAACAGCCAAATGCATAGCTTTTCTTCCAATGCCGGCAAGGAAACCCAGCCTTCCGAAGTTGATACCAAGTACCGGTATGTTCTTGTTTCGAACCAGCGTTACCGTGTCGAGCATGGTGCCATCACCACCCAGGCTGATGAGAAAGTCGATCGATTCATCAAGATCGTCGGCATTGTGAAAAACCTGCACCTGGTCCATATGAACAAAAAGTGACCTTATGGTTTCGAAAAAAGGATAATAGATAACGCTCTTGATGTTGTTCCTGTTAAGCTCATCGAATAATTGCTGCAGGTCCGACCGCTGCTCTGAATCAATTACCCGGCTGTAGATGGCTACCTTCATGCAAGTGCTTAGAATTCGTTCTTGAAGTGTAAAAATAGACCGTTTTGTCCTAATTGGTTGAAGCTATAATCGAACCGGAAAACGAAGTCATAAAACGTTACGATGTCAATGCCGCCTCCGGCGGTATAAAGCATGCGGTTTACAAGTGAGTTGTCGCGGAACATCTTGTTATATGAGTACCCTACATCACCAAAAACCTTAGCGTATACGCGAAATGGAATACGGTCGTGTGTACGCGATGCAGCAAACGTGGGTATGTTGAAGCGGAACAGTTCTTTGCGCATGGTTTGTTTCGATAGAATTCCAGCCACCCCATCGATTACATACTTTTCAAGACCGCGCAGGTAAAAGTCGTTGTATCCAAAAAGCTGGCTGTTGTAGAATGGCTGATCAAATGGTAGTCTCAACAAGCCCTGCGCCTGCCAGTTAAATGACCACTTCTTTCCAAGGTCTTTTGCGCGGTTATACCGGGCAATCAGCTGCCACATTTCTGTATAGGTGTGAATTCCTCGCTTGGACAGCGACAGTTCTGCTGCCCATCCATCAAGGGGGTAAGGGTTGTAATCAAGTTGAAAGTGACGGAGGGTATACGATAGCTCCGGCAGATCAACAGAAGTAATTCCGGCGTTGAGGTACTTCGGATTTAAAAGCAGTATCCGGTCGTCTACTTCCAGCCTCGTAAAGCCAAAACGCAGCGAGTGGAAGGTTCTCAAACCCGGGCGGTAATTATATTCGATGCTGCCACTCCAGCGATTAAAGCCCGATAAGGTATCGTTGAATTGCTGCTGGTTATTAACGGTGGCGTAGTTCACTTCTTTATTTGAGGCATAGGCAAAGCCGATTTTGTACCCATGCTTCATGGTTTCATCGGCGTAAGGTTGATCGTATTGGAACTCGATTTGTTTCGTGTAGCCGGTGATCAGCCAGAGCCTTAGTTTATCGTTGCGGCCCGAAAAGTTGTAGTGGGTGAATTTGAATCCGTAGTTAAGGCGGTCGCTACCATAACCCTGCTTTGCCCATTCAGCGAGGTTCCTGTCTACAGGCCGTATATAAGGTATCGGAAAGATGTACCATCTCTCTTTCAGCTCAATATTAATATCTACAAAGTAGCCGCGTACACCTTTAAGTGAGACCACGGCATCCATAAAGAGGCGGGTATTTATGAGTTGCTGCCTCGCAATTTCGAACTTCTTGACCAGGTCGGGGAGGTATACAGAGTCTCCGGCGCGAAATGGCAATTCGCGCTCCACTACGTGTGCCTTTGTCTTCTTATTACCTGAAATAACAATTTCGCCGATGATAAAAGAGGTATTCGGCGGGTTTAGGTTTGAAGTTACGGCAAGACTTGTATCAGGTTCTGATGGTTGTGCATGAGCCAGGATGCCATAACACAAACACACAGTTACCCCGAGATATAGTTTCCACATTGGCATTCATGTACTGTCAGATGCTCAGGTAGTTCATCAGGTGGTCGTAGTTGTCTTTCAGTTCGTTCTCGTATAATTCCTCTCCAAAGTAGTATCTGACCTGATAGTCGTATCGCTGAAAGGTAGCTACGATATCCGAAATTTCAAACTTGTTGATCTTAATAGTAACGATGAATGAGTCTGATCCGGTATCCCACGAAGTATTGAGTTGGGTAATCTGGGCGTCGTTGGTTTCTATGAGTTTGCTTATTTCGGCAAAGGAGAAGTTTCTCTGGTCCATTTCGAGCACCAGCAGCCCGCCTGGCTCGCTGGCACCGCTGATTTTACCCAGCTGGCGAAGCAGGTCGCCAATCAGGATAACTCCCAGAAACTCATTCTCTTTTTCAACAACGGGTACAAGAGTGAGGTGGTAGTCGTTCGCAGTTTGCACAGCATCAATAAAGTGCATGTTTCCATGCACCTTAACCTTCGAAAAGTGGGTGCTTAGCGTGTCGAGCTCTGTGGTATCGTCAAGGTTCATGAGGTCGTCTTCAAAAACGAGACCGACATATTTATCTTCCGCAACAACCGGCAATTGTTTGACGCAGAATTCCGACATCAGTTCCATCGCCTGAAAAACCGAATCTGATAGCTTCAGAGACGGTATGGAGGATGATATCAATTCTTTGTTTAGCATAATGCTTACAGAAGTTGCCCAAAAACTAAAGTACAGACTTTAGGACTCACGCAACCGCTGCAGGGGTGTTGAGTTTTGTCAAAAATTTATGAAGAATTTCGTTGAACTCAATCGGCTGCTCCATCATTGGCGCGTGCCCACACTTATCTACAAAGTGCAGTTCACTGGTTGAAATGAGTTTGTGAAACTCCCGTCCAACAAACGGAGGAGTGATTGAATCATTATTTCCCCAGATTAGCAGTGTTGGCTTTTTGATCTGGCTTATTTCTTCGCCAAGATTATTCCGGATTGCACTTTTGGCCAAAGCGATAATCCTGATTGCTTTCATACGGTTGTTCACCGTATCATAGACTTCATCGATCAGTTCCTTTGTAGCGATTGCGGGATCGTAAAAAGTCATTTCTGTCTTTTTCCGGATGTATTCGTAATCGCCACGTTTCGGATAACTGTCGCCCATCCCACTTTCAAATAATCCCGAACTGCCTGTAAGGATAAGCGATTTTACACGCTCAGGGTGTTTAAGTACATAAAGCAATGCCACATGTCCTCCAAGTGAATTACCAAGCAAATGAACATTGCGATAGTCACGTGCCTCGATGAACCTGTGTACAAATTTCTGCAATCCGCCAACGGTAGTGTGCAGAAGGTCCATGTCGAGCAGAGGAAGCATCGGAACGATTACCTTATTATGATGGCGGAAATATTCAATAAGATCGGAGAAGTTGCTAAGTGCGCCGAATAATCCATGCAACAGGACTAATGGCTCTCCCGCTCCTTCTTCAATGAATTTGAATTTTTCAACCTGTTTTATCTGGTAATCCATTAATGTTTCTTTCTATGATTCCTCAAATTATCGCTAATGTAAATGTTTTAGTGTAAAAAAGGCCGTTGAACGATCTCTGCAACGGGTTTCACGTATTGATACACATTGGAGGACTGAATTGTTTCCTCACTTAACAATTTGCTCTTCTCTGCAAAATAGATCAATACACTGAAGATCAGCGTATATAAAAGTACGTAAAAAAAAATTCCGCCGAGCTTGTTGATCCATCCGAGCATAGTTAGTTCAATTGTCTTTTCTACAATTTTAGCACCCAGGCTCACCAACAGCATTACTATACCAAATACAGCAATGAAAGAGATGATTGAAAGTGCACGCGGACTTACATCGATCAGGTCATCAAGGTATGTTGCGGCAACCGATGAAAATCGAAATGCTGCATACAGCCCGATGATCCATCCGATAATGGAAAACAGCGCAACAATGAGACCATTGCGTATGCCGTTTATCACAGCCAGTATTATACAACCCAGAAAGAGCAGATCAATCATTGTAGCCCGGATATTGAAACGTTAATAAAGGAGGGTTATTTTGAGAGCAGTTCTTTTACGATTGCACTGATCGTTTTACCATCAGCTCTTCCTGCCAGCTTCTTATTTGCTGCACCCATTACTTTTCCCATGTCGGACGCAGAGCTGGCGCCGGATTCAGTGATGATCGCTGCTATTTCCTGCCTGAGTTCATCGGGTGATAATTGCTTTGGCAGAAAACGTTCGATCACATCAATTTCTTCCTGTTCTTTCTCCGCCAGGTCGGTTCGGTTTTGCTGCTGAAAAATTTCCAGTGAGTCGCGTCTTTGCTTCACCAGTTTTTGCAGCAGTTTGATTTCATCTTCTTCTTTCAATTCGCCATGCGCACCTTCAGCAGTTTTGGCATTGATGATTGCAGCTTTGATTGCACGAAGGCTTCGCATTGTTTTTTCATCCTTTGCCAGCATGGCAGCTTTGAGCTCAGGCATTATTTTCTGTTCGAGGCTCATATAGTTCAATTTAACTGTTGTTTTCCTTGATCTGGCTTTCCTGGAACTTGTGATAAAACTTCTTTGCGAAGTCTTTCATATCGTGCACCAGTTCGGTTTGCTTTGTTGCGCGATCAAACGTATCGGCCATAGACATCATCGTCTGAAAAAAGAAGTCCGCCATCTCGTCGACCATCATTTTCCTGGTCCACAGATCGATCCTTAATGCAGATTTATCTTGTCCATCCCAAAAGGAAAGGATCATGGCTTTGGCATTTCTTGGTTCATTGATCGAACTTTCGGTAGCAGACCAGGAAATATCTTCCGGCATCCGGGTCTGGTCGAGCATCACATCGATGGTAATTGTTGATTTCATAGGCGGCAAA
>JAFAGE010000383.1 GCA_023423015.1 Bacteroidota bacterium | reverse complement strand
GTCCTTGTATGTCCACGTTGCCAGGTTGATGGCATGCGGCGCCTGCGAATGCTGTATCAGCGGCGACACGGTGGAATTTGCAAAAATATTGCTGAACACAAAATTATTGCTTCCCCCGATGGTGTTTGCCGAATTGAATCCGTGCAGGTAATTGCGTTTGAAAATATTATACATCGCGAGGCCCTTGTACCCGTTCACACCGATCGCGTGCATATATGCAGAATTGCCCGCAGATATATCATTACCCTCGAATTTGTTATACTTCACTCCATAAATACCAGAAACATATTCATCCGCCAGCACGCTGATACCGTTGTGGCCCCAGTTCAGAATCTTGCAGTTTTTTACCACGCTTTTTTTCACGCCATGCATAAACGCGATTCCGTCTCCCTGGAGTGTAACGGTCGACTTCACATTATTCTCCGCCACCGTCCATGTTTTATCGACAATGCAATTTTGTATAACAAGGTTTTCCACCACATTCAGATTGCGCTTGGTGTTTACTGCAAAGATGCCAATAGCAGCCGCACGGGTGATCATACAATTGTCGATGAGGATATTTGAACTCGGAGCATAAATACGAATCACTGAAACGTTTCCTCCTCCGCGGAAATCAATATTGCGAATAGTAACTTTCGTTGTATTAAGCATGCTCACGATCGGCGGAGCCGGCCATCCTGGAACGATCTGTACATTCACAGGGGCTGAAGTAGATGAAGTGTGACGAATGTAAAGTTTACCGGTAGAGCGGTTGAAATAATATTCATCTGTTGTGTTGAGGTCAGAAAGCACGTTGTTATTTCCCAGCTTATGTTCAAGGCTGATTTTTGAAACGTTGTTTACAAATACACGCAAAGCTTCGCCGTAGCCGGTTGAATAACTCCATACATAATTTTTCTCGTAGGTCCATTTGCCATTCAGCAATGCCATACCCGCAATAATCGGGCGGTTCCCTGTACCATATGCATCGATGGTAAAGTTGGAACGATTGTCCATCACAATGCCTTTACGTGGTATATACCAGGTATCACCCCGCTTGAATAAGATAATATTTCCGCTGTGCATCAATGCATTGGCTGCTGCAATGCTTTGCTTGGGCTTGCTGCTGCTTAAGCCACTGTTGGCATCAGAACCGGAGGTTGAGAAATAATAAGTGGCGGCAATGGCCGGAAAACAAAGTACGATTAAACAAAAAAGAAACAGAACATGTAGTCCACGCATCATGGTCGACAATTAAACGAGTGAAACAAAGAGAAGGATGTAACGGATTTATTTCGCAACGACAAGCCTCAGGTTTGCCGAATGTGCCTGACCTGTAAGCCGCACCATGTAAACGCCTGCAGCAAGAGTTCTGCTGTTTACGTCAACATAATAAGGCTTGTTCGCCACTGTACTTCCGGAAAAAAGCTGCCTGACTTTAGCGCCGGATACGTTGAATAATTCAACCGCTACCCGTTGTTCATCATGAGGAGTGGAAAAGGAAATCCGCGTAGATGTAACAGCGGGATTCGGGTGTGCTTTCAAAAGACGGGATGCTGCCTGCTGTACCGTGTCGGGTGCAAGCTCGTGATTCAGCGCCTCGGTGATTATGTGAAAGGTGCGGCTCACACTGGCCGGTGCTATGCCATTGTCTGTTACTACTACCTTGATTCTGGCTGAACCTACGGCACCTTCCTTCAATTGATAATAAATAAATGCTCTCCCATTATCTACGAGGTCGACACCGATATTTTCAATAAGGTCTTTGTCTTCCGTCGACACGTCTATTTTTACTTCCTGGTCATCCTCATCGCCGGGTGTTATTCCTTCCAGCTCGATGTACCGCATATCGGGAGAAAAGCGTGTAACATAATCACTTATGGGATTAATCGTGGGTTTGCTGTTACGAACATTCTGCTGCGCAAATGTTGAATTCGAAAAGAACAATCCTGCAATCAGCGCAGCCGTTATCGAAAGTCTTTTGGTTGATGTGGGGTAAAAACGGTTCATAAGCACTCTAAGGGAGTTCAACCCACAACAAAATCCAGGCCGAACTCCCTCATTATGTGCTCAACGGAGATTAAAATCGTTATCGTTAGTAAATGGAGAAATTATTTTTGCGCTTGTTTAGCTGCATAAATCGCTTGATTTATTGCCCCAAGTAGTGATTGTCTGCCAGGAGCATCATACGCAAGTTCCCAGATCATAATGCCCGCAATATTTTTTATGGCATAGTTAGTTTTGTTTTTAATTGTAGTTATTCCATTGTAATACATGATATAACCATTCGGGAAATGCCAGTGATCCAGCCACTCAGCGCCAGGAAAGGCAGCAACGATATCTTTGTAGCTCATCCATGGAATTACAGGATCGTTCAGTTGGGGACCGAATCCATGCCCGTAAAAAGGAACACCAAGAACGAGTTTTTCTCTTGGCACTTTCAGCGTGTTGATATAATAGTTCACATCGTCCATAGCATCCGAGTAGGAAGCATGGTTTTCCTGGCGATCAGGCGACCACGGACCGGTGTGGTCGTACGACATGATATTGATAAAGTCGAATTGCGACAACACATCCTGGGTCACCACATTGCCGGGCTGACTCGGCAGTGCTACTGTAATCAACTTGTTTTTCGCTTTTAAAGCGCGAGCCAGTTC
>JAFAGE010000295.1 GCA_023423015.1 Bacteroidota bacterium | reverse complement strand
GATCAATGGTGATGAAGTGCACTTCAGAAACCTGATCAGCAATCTTGTTGACAATGCGGTAAAATATTCAAAGGAAAATCTTATACTCAGAATAGCCAGTAACAACAACGGAAAGAGCCTGATACTGAAGTTTGAAGACAATGGTATTGGCATGAGCAAGGAAACCGTGCGCCGCATTTTTGAAAAATTCTATCGGGCGCACACCGGTAACGTGCACAATGTGAAAGGTTTTGGACTTGGCCTCAGCTATGTAAAAACCATCATCGATGCGCACGATGGAAAAATAAAGGTTGAAAGTGCTCCCGGAAAAGGTTCGTTGTTCACTTTAGAGGTGCCTTTCGTCCGCGAACCCGTTACTGCCTGAAAAGCAGGCAGCTATCTCCGTAACTCAGAAAACGGAAATCATTCTCTAACGCATACGCGTAAACGCTCTTCCATTTTTCCCCGATAAAAGCTGCTATCAATAATAGTAGCGTGGATTTCGGTTGATGGAAATTGGTAATAAGCGTATCAACTATCCTGAAACGGTAGCCCGGAACGATGATAAGTGAAGTGCGTGCGAATAGTACGTCGAGCTGATTTTGTTCGAGATAGTTTAGAAGTGCAGTGATAGCCTCCCTTGCTGGTATTTCGCTCGGTTTTTCATAGGGTGTCCACTGCATTATTTCGGTTATGCGCGACTGTGATATCATTTCCACACCAAGCCAATAGATACTTTCGAGTGTGCGAAGTGATGTGGTTCCAACAGCAATAACATTTCTGCCATCATTGTTGATCAGTTGTTCAAGGAGGCTCCTGCTTACTTCAATGTATTCCCCGTGCATTTCGTGATCACCCAGCGTTTCGGTTTTCACCGGTTTGAAAGTGCCTGCGCCAACATGCAGGGTGACAAACTGTTTCTGAATATTCATTTCAGCAAGGCTTGACAGAACATCGTCGGTGAAATGTAAACCTGCAGTAGGTGCGGCTACAGATCCCGGATGATGAGCATACACCGTTTGGTATCTTTCTGCATCGGATTGTTCTGCTTGTCTTTTTATGTATGGTGGAAGTGGAATTGCGCCTGCTTCGTGCAACACTTCAGCAAAGCTCAGGTTCCCTGGTGTCCAATAAAGATGGATGAGAAAATAGTCGGTTTCCCTGCTGACCAGTTTTGCATATAGGGTTCCGGCGTTGATTTTCTTTTCGAGCACGAGCGATGAGGTCCAGGAGGCAGCATTGCCAACGAGGCATTTCCAATATACTTCTTTGCTTTCCTGGAGTGCGCTGGTGATGCCGTTATAGCGGTTATCGGGCTCCAGGCAAAACACTTCGATGGCGGCCCCCGTAGGTTTATGAAAAAGCAGGCGGGCTTCGACTACCCGGGAATTATTGAAAACAATTAATGAGTTGGGCGGGAGGTATTTCGAAATAAACCTGAATTCGTCTGTTTGGATTTCATTTTTCGCCACCAGCAGTTTCGAACTATCCCTTTTTTCTTTCGGAAAAACAGCAATGCGCGTCGGTGGTAAATCGTAGCTGAAATCGTCGATCCGGATATCCCTTGGGTTGGTTTGAGTCATTGTATTCACATCAATTCACATCTATTCACAGTTAATCCACATTTTATTATCGGAAGCATGCGCTGAAAACCTTTGAAAATGAGTCTGGTGGCGGATCCTGGCGCAGCACGGGCATGTGGAAAAATTAAAATATTTCATTTTTCAACCCATAGTGGGAAAAAGTGTTAATTTGTGTTAGTTTATGTTATATTCAGGACGAAACGGGTATAAATGACTGGTTTTCTTGGTGAATACGAGGCAACAGTGGATGCCAAGGGGCGGTTTTTGCTCCCTGCCGGCATTCGCAGGCGGTTGCCTGAAGATTCGCCGAATGAGTTCGTCATAAACCGCGGGTTCGAGAAATGCCTCACATTGTATCCTATCGTCAACTGGCGTCCGATCGTGGCTGGCATAAACAAGTTGAATGAGTTTGAGCCTAAAATTCGGCAATTCAGGAGATATTTCTTCAATGGAATTACGGAGCTGGAGCTGGACACAGCCGGCCGGCTGCTGATTCCGCCGAATCTGCGGGAACACGCTGACATCCAGAAAGACATCATCGTGGTAGGAGCCATCAACAAGATTGAGATATGGGATGCGAAAAATTACAAAGAGATCTTTGATTCAATGACGGCGAGTGCATTCAGCGAGCTGGCAAAAGAAGTTATTCCTCCGGGATTGTTCGACTAAAAAGCAGTTGTGATGGAGTCAAGCCCTGAATATCATGTCCCGGTCTTGCTTCACGAAGCGGTGGATAGCCTGGCTATAAAGCCGACGGGCACTTATGTGGATTGCACATTCGGGGGCGGGGGTCATTCGGCGGAAATCCTGCGGCGACTGGAAAGTGGCGGACGGCTGATTGCTTTTGACCAGGATGCAGATGCACGTTCGAATTTACCTGATGATGAAAGAGTGTTGTTTGTGCCACACAATTTCAGGCATCTGCAAAGATTTCTGCGGTTGCATAAGGTGTCGGCAGTAGACGGGATCCTGGCAGACCTCGGAGTGAGCAGTCACCAGTTTGATGAGGCTGAGAGAGGATTTTCAACCAGGTCGGAGGATGCTGATCTGGATATGAGGATGGATCAGCGGCAGGAGTTTAGCGCGCGGCAATTGCTGGCAGAATACACTGAACAGGCGCTACACAAGCTTTTTGAAAAATACGGTGAGGTAACGAACGCAAAAACATTAGCCCGAACTATTGTGGAAGGAAGGAAAACGGCGCAGTTGAAAACCATTGCCGACTTCAAGAACATGGTTTCGCCGATTGTGAAAGGAAATCCGGCGAAATATTTCGCGCAGGTTTTCCAGGCAATCAGGATTGAAGTAAATGATGAAATGGGGGCGTTGAAGGAAATGCTTGAACAGGCGCCGGAAGTACTTAATGCAGGTGGAAGGATTGCCGTTATCACGTTCCATTCGATAGAAGACAGGCTGGTGAAAAACTTTTTCCGGAACGGCACTTTTGAAGAGGAGAATGACGCTCTTGACCTGTACGGAACAGCGAAACAGAACCGTCTGCTGAAAGTGATTACGCGTAAACCGGTAACACCTTCGCAGGAAGAACAGAAACGAAATCCCAGGTCGCGAAGCGCGAAGCTGAGAGTGGCAGAGAGAACATAAAAAAGGAACAATGTCTGAAGACATCAACATAAAAGAACCGAAGAGCGATTGGAAGCGACTTCTGAACTATCACTGGATCGTGAAGAACTTCCCATTCTTTTTGTTCCTGTCGTTCCTGGCTGTCATCTATATCTATAACGGACATTATGCGGAGAAAACGGTGCGCGATATTAATATCCTGAACCGTGAGCTCGACGAATTGAATTACGAATACAAAACATTGAAAAGCGAAGTGATGTTTCGCAGCAAACAAAGTGAGTTGTCAAAAGCTGTGGAACCGCTTGGCCTCAAAGAAATAACAGTACCACCAGTTGTGCTGGCCGATTCAACCGATGATTAACACGTAACACATTTAACGCGCCTTGGAAGTAAAACGCGATATATTATGGAGAGTTTACCTATGCTTCCTCTGCATAGTGGGTTTCAGTCTCCTCATCCTAGGGCGTGTATTTTATCTGCAGCAGGTGCAGGGTGAATACTGGCGCGGATTGGCAAAACAACAGCAACAACATTTTGTAGAAATAGAAGCAGACCGCGGAACGATTTATAGTGAAGAAGGAAACATGCTGAGCACGTCTATTCCATATTTTGATATCTACATTGATTTTGGCGCAGAAGGTTTGCGCGACAAGAACGGCAAACGTTTCAAGGAAAATATAGATTCCCTGTCGATCAAGCTTGCGGCATTTTTCCGCGACAAGAGCACTGCAGAATATAAGAAGGAATTTCAGAAACAATACCGCCAGAAGAACCGGTATTATCTCTTCAAGAAGAATCTCACGTTCGAACAATATAAAGTGCTGAGAAAATTCCCTCTGATACGCCTCGGAAAAAATAAAAGCGGATTCATCGCCGAAGTCAGGCACAAGAGATTAAATCCCTATGGACTCCTGGCAAACAGGACCATCGGTTTGTCCAGGGAATTTATTGACAGCGATGGTAAGGTTAAGAACTCCAACGTTGGCCTCGAAAACACCTACGACTCCATATTAAAGGGAGAAAGCGGAAAAAAACTGGTGCGTTACATTGCCGGCGGCGTGTACGTTCCGGTAGACGGTTACGAGATTGAACCCGAACATGGCAAGGACATCGTGACTACCCTGGACGTAAACATCCAGGACATTGCAGAGAATGCCTTGCTGCGTATGATGAACGAAAACGAATGCACCAATGGCACGTGCATAGTAATGGAGGTGAAAACAGGCAAAATCAAGGCCATCGCAAATCTTGGCCGGAGAAGTGATGGTACTTACTGGGAAGATCTGAATTATGCAATCCGTGCTTCCGAGCCTGGTTCCACATTCAAGCTGGCCACCATGTTGGCGCTGCTCGAAGACAAAAAAGCTACGCTTAACGATCATGTAAACCTCGACAACGGCGTGTGGAGCGTTTCGCGCAGAACTGTATACGACAGCGAGCGGCACAAAAAAACGAATGTTACACTGAAGCAGGCATTTCAGTACAGCTCTAATGTTGGCATGGCGAAAATGGTTTGGCAGAACTACTCCCGAGAACCATTGCGTTACATAGATCACCTGAAAAAGCTTCGCTTTAATCAGTATTCCGGAATTGACCTGGTGGGAGAAACAACACCTATCGTTAAAACTCCGAAATCGAAAACATGGAGTGCAACATCATTACCATGGATGAGTTTCGGATATGAAGTATTAGTCAGTCCCCTGCAAACACTCATGTTGTACAATGCTGTCGCAAACGGGGGCACGATGATGAAGCCTTACCTGGTTCACCAGGTAAAGCACGACGGCATTGTACACACTACGAACAATCCTGAATCACTGGAATCGCGCATCTGCAGCCCGGAAACACTTGCTGCATTGCAGGAATGTCTGACTGCTGTTTGTCACGAGGAAGGGGGTACTGCATACAACCTGTTTAAGAATTCACCTTACCGCGTTGCAGGAAAAACAGGTACTGCACTTGTGGCCAATGGTAAACGCGGCTATTCAGATCATATATATCAATCATCGTTCGCCGGTTATTTTCCGGCAGATGATCCTAAGTATTCGTGCATTGTAGTAATTCGCAATAAACCATTTGCTACAAAATATTATGGAGGCACGGTTGCTGCCCCGGTGTTTAAGGAAGTGTCGGACAAATTGATGGCGCTGCAAACCGATGAGCGTAAGAGAAACCCGATGGAGATAGCAGCCGACAGCTCTAATTTCTATTATGCAGGACGCGGTTCCGATCTGAAAATGATCATGAAAAAAATAGGAATTGATTTTCGTGATTCATCATTGAAAGACGACTACAATATAGTTGCGGGAGCAGAACAGCAGGTTGTGGTAAAAGGGAAGAATGTTCCGTCTAAGAATATGCCCGATGTAAAAGGCATGGGATTGAAGGATGCATTGTATCTGCTGGAAGACAGGAATGTGAAAGTAGTTGCGCGTGGGCGTGGTAAGGTTGTGGCGCAATCAGTGGCCGCCGGTATGCCGCTTCGGAAGGGAGAAACTGTGGTAGTGGAATTAAACTTAAACTAACGATGGCTTTGTTGCAGGACATATTGTTTAAGGTGAATATCCGGGCGGTGAAGGGTTCAACGTCGGAAGACGTGAAAGACCTGCAGATCGATTCGCGGAAGGTTTCACCGGGAACCGCGTTCATTGCCATCAAGGGTGCTGCGGCCGATGGGCATGCATTCATAGAGAAGGCAGTTGAGAATGGCGCGAGCGTGGTTGTGTGTGAAATGATGCCGTCGAATACCAGCGACAATGTTACGTGGATACAGGTAGAAAACAGTGCAGCTGCAGCCGGGATTATGGCGCATAATTATTACGGCCAGCCTTCAGAAAAGCTGAAGTTGGTAGGAGTTACGGGCACCAACGGCAAAACAACAATTGCAACATTGTTATTCAGGTTGTTTTCACAACTGGGATACAAATGCGGATTGCTGAGTACAGTGCAGAATCACATTGGTAGTACGATTTTACCTGCAACACATACAACGCCGGATGCTATAAGTCTGAACGCATTGCTTAGCCAGATGGCTGCAGAAGGTTGCACACATGTGTTCATGGAAACAAGTTCGCACGCCATACATCAGCATCGGATTGCCGGACTCAGGTATGCGGGAGGAATATTCAGCAACATAACGCACGACCATCTCGATTACCATAAAACATTTGAAGAATACATCAGGGTAAAAAAACAGTTCTTTGATTCTCTTCCATCGTCGGCTTTCGCGATTTCAAATGCAGACGACAAAAGAGGAACGGTGATGCTGCAGAATACCAGCGCAGCGAAATATTACTACAGCCTGAAAACACTGGCCGACTTCAAAGGCCGCATTCTTGAAAATGGACTGGCGGGATTAGTGATGACGATAAATGACCAGGAAGTTCATTTCCGCTTAATTGGTGAATTCAATGCATATAACCTGCTGGCTGTATTTGGTGCAGCCATTTGCCTGGGAGAAGACAAGGAAAATATTCTGCTTCATCTCAGCGCAATGACAGGTGCTGAAGGCAGGTTTGAATATTATGTGTCGCCAAAAGAAAAAGTAATCGGAATAATAGACTATGCGCACACACCTGATGCTCTCGTCAATGTGCTGGCAACGATCCAGAAATTGCGCAAAGGCCACGAACAGGTGATCACTGTGGTTGGATGCGGGGGAGACCGCGACAAAACGAAGCGACCCGTGATGGGAGAAACAGCATGTGAATACAGCTCGAGGGCAATATTTACTTCAGACAATCCGAGGTCGGAAGATCCGATGCAGATATTAAAGGATATGGAAACGGGATTGAGTTCGGCGGCGAAGAGAAAGTTTGTGTCGATCCCTGACCGTAAGGAAGCCATTAAAACGGCGGTGAGTTTGACAAAGCCCGAAGATATTATCCTGATCGCGGGCAAAGGGCATGAAAAGTACCAGGAGATTAAAGGTGTGAAACACCCGTTCGACGACAGGCAGGTTTTGCTTGAGATGTTTGGAATGCTCGATAAATAGAAAAAGAATAAATGCTATATCACTTATTTGAATGGTTTGGCGACGAAGGGATAAAATTCCCGGGAAGTTCATTCTTCCAGTTTATCACTTCGCGCGTGCTGCTGGCAGTGATACTGTCGCTCGTGATATCGGCATTGTTTGGTAAAAAACTGATTAATGTGCTTCGGCGCAAACTGGTTGGCGAATCGGTTCGCGACCTTGGACTCGCAGGTGAGCAGCAGAAAAAGGGAACACCTACAATGGGAGGAATCATTATTATCCTGGCCATATTAATTCCCACACTGTTGCTGGCCGACTTGAACAAGGCGTATATCAGGTTAATGATCTTCAGTACCATCTGGCTGGGGGTAATTGGTTTTATAGATGATTACCTGAAGCTGCGCGCAAAAAGGATCGCAAGGGAACAAGGTATCGCGTACAAGAAAGGGGATAAGGATGGTCTTGCCGGCTGGTTCAAAGTACTGGGGCAGGTTGTACTTGGTGTGTTGGTGGCAGCCACGCTGATATTTAATGACAATACACAGGTGCGAAGGGAATATACCGGTGAATTAAACGACAGTTTAAAAGTATATAAGGCAGAACTGGACGGGAAGACAAAGTATTTCGTGAAACCAGATCAACCTATCACCACCATTCCTTTTGTGAAAGGACATGAGTTCAATTATTCGAAACTGTTGCCCGAAGCAGCGCGTGGATTAACCTGGGTGCTGTATACGCTGGTGGTCATATTTATCATCACAGCTGTATCAAACGGAGCAAACATAACGGATGGCCTGGATGGTTTGGTGACGGGGACAAGTGCGATCATCGGGGCGTGTTTGGGAATATTCGCTTATGCAAGTGGAAACCTGCGATTCGCAGAATATCTCAACATCATGTATATCCCAAACCTGGGAGAGCTGTCGATATTCATCGGGGCAATGATTGGAGCCTGTGTCGGATTTCTCTGGTACAATGCGTATCCGGCCCAGGTGTTTATGGGCGACACAGGAAGTTTAACATTGGGTGGCATCATTGCGGCGCTGGCGATCATTGTGCGCAAGGAATTATTGATACCCATTTTTTGCGGAGTGTTTCTCGTGGAGAACCTCAGCGTAATGATACAGGTAACTTATTTCAAGTATACGAAAAGAAAGTATGGTGAAGGCAGAAGAGTATTCCTGATGAGTCCTCTTCATCATCACTATCAGAAGCTCGGATATCATGAAAGCAAGATTGTAACAAGATTCTGGATCGTAACTATATTATGTGTGGTGTTCTCGATAGTAACGTTGAAGATCAGGTAAGAAATTGAATGCCTTACTGAAAAACCCATGTGTTCTATTTAAAATCGTCTCTTGAAAAACCACCAGTGATGGAGTTTAGTGGTGGTAAAAGTTCAACCTAAGGAAAAACCCCCGTAATCCGGTTCTGAAAACAGGAATCCATGAGTAAGCGTCTGGTTATACTTGGGGCTGGTGAAAGTGGCGTGGGAGCGGCGCTTCTCGCGAAGGAAAAAGGCTATGACGTGTTTGTATCGGATGGATCATCAATCCGGGCAAACTACATGGATGAACTGAAAAAGAACAATATCCCTTTCGAAGAAAAAACACATTCTGAGGAACTCGTGTTGAGTGCCGACGAAGTGGTAAAAAGTCCCGGAATTCCTGAAAAGGCTGCGATCATGAAAAAGATCCGAAGCAAGGGAATACCGGTGATCAGTGAAGTTGAGTTGGCGTATCGCTACAAAGGCAACAGCAAAATTGTAGCAATCACCGGCAGCAACGGAAAGACGACAACCACGTCGCTGATTTACCACATTTTCCAGGTGGCTGAAATGAATTGTGCGCTCGTAGGAAATATCGGGTATTCAATAGCAAGACAGATAAAGGAAGATCCGAAAGAATGGTACGTGGCAGAGATCAGCAGTTTTCAGCTCGATGACATCAGTGAGTTCAGGCCCGATGTAGCGGTGCTCACGAATATCACAGAGGATCACCTGGACAGGTATGATTACCAGCTTGGCAATTATGCGAGAAGTAAGTTCAGAATAGCGATGAATCAAACGGCCAACGATTACTTTATATACAACGAAGACGATCCGGTCACTATGGAATACATGAAGCAGCTTTCAATCAATACTAACTTATTACCCATTACAATGCGCAAGGAACCCACGCGAGGAGCATATATCCAGAACGATGAAATGACAATCAAAACCGGCGACGAGAAAATGCAGATGAGCGTGTACGATTTCACCTTAAAAGGAAAACATAACCAGTACAACACCATGGCAGCAGGTTTGGCAGCATCCATCGTCGGAATCCGGAAGTCGCGCATCCGCGAAGCGGTGCAGTCGTTCGAAGCCCTGGAACACCGGATGGAATTTGTAGTTACCATCAGGGGAGTGGATTTCATCAACGACAGCAAAGCAACCAATGTAAACAGTACCTGGTATGCTTTGGAAAGTATGCGTAAACCGGTAATCCTGATACTTGGTGGGGTAGACAAGGGCAATGATTATAGTATGCTTCGTGACCTGGTGAGGGAAAAGGTGAAGGCAGTCGTATGTCTTGGTCTTGATAACAGGAAAATTCATGAGGCGTTCAAGCACGATGTAGCTGTGATGGTAAATACTACCAGCGCAGAAGAAGCAGTAAATGCATCGTTCCGTCTTGCGAATCCTGGCGATGTGGTGTTGCTGAGTCCTGCCTGCGCAAGCTTTGACCTTTTTAATAATTACGAAGAAAGAGGAGAGAAGTTTAAGGAAGCGGTGAAGGGATTGTAGCATAAAGGGCGGAGGGCGGGAAGCATTGAATTTCCATCTGCCATAAAAGAAAACCTAAAAATGAACGAATACATCAACAACCGGCTGAGTGACCGCACGAGCGGGGACAAGGTGATCTGGGCTACCGTGGTGTTGCTCGGGTTGGTGTCGCTGCTTGTTGTGTACAGTTCCACCGGTTTGCTTGCTTACCGCGTGAACAGGGGGAACACAGAAATTTACCTGTTTAAACAGGTGATGTTTATTTCGATAGGCGTTGCCATCATCTACTTTGCGCATCGCGTTAATTATACCCTTTATTCAAAGTGGTCGAAGATTCTTTTCGTGATTGCTGTTCCATTATTAATATGGACGCTCTTCTTTGGCGTTAAACTTAATGAAGGAAGCAGGTGGATCAGGTTACCGCTTATCAATCTTACTTTTCAAACTTCCGATCTCGCAAAACTCGCCTTGTTCATGTACCTGGGCAGGTTGTTGAGCAAAAAGCAGGAAGTGATTAAAGATTTCAAAAAAGGATTTCTGCCACTAATCATACCGGTTGGCGTTGTCTGTCTCCTCGTGGCGCCAGCGAACCTGTCAACTGCTTTGTTAATTGGGGCAACGAGTTTGTTGCTGATGTTTATCGGCCGGGTAAGTTTAAAACACATCGGCGCAACAATCGCAATCGCTGCAATACCGGTGGTAATATTGGTCGCCATTGCCATGGCATACTACGATAAGGAAGAAGGGAAGATGAAGGATTTACCTGCTTTCATCGAAGGGGGCAGGATGCCTACCTGGATAAAACGCGTGCAGAATTTTATGTACGACACCAGGCACACCGACAAAGAAGAAAATTACCAGGTGAACCAGGCAAAGATTGCAATTGCGAAAGGTGGATTTATCGGTCTCGGCCCCGGCAACAGCGAACAAAGAAATTTTCTACCGCATCCATACTCCGATTTCATCTACGCGATCATTATAGAAGAGTATGGTTTTGCCGGGGGAGCTTTTATCATATTTATATATCTCGTGTTCCTTTACCGGAGCATAAGAATATTCCGAAAGTGTCCGTATGCCTTTGGTGCTTTTCTTGCTCTGGGTCTCAGCTTCACGCTGGTGATACAGGCATTGATCAATATGGCAGTTAACGTAAATATTTTCCCGGTCACAGGTGTAACGTTACCCCTTGTAAGCA
>JAFAGE010000278.1 GCA_023423015.1 Bacteroidota bacterium | reverse complement strand
GTTCAGAATAGTACCTGCTGCCCATCAATCCTCCTTCTTCAGCGGTAAAAAGAATGAATAAAATAGAACGCCTGGGGGGATTTTTTGAGAAATACTTAGCTGCATTCAACACGGCCGCCACTCCAATCGCATTGTCTCTTGCGCCATTGTAAATACTATCTGCATAGCCATCTACGATTTTAGGTTCACGTGCAACGCCAAGGTGATCATAATGTGCTGATAACACAATGTATTGTTCCTTAAGCTTTGCATCTGATCCCTGCACCAAACCAACAACATTCTTTGAAATGAGCCCACGAATTGAATTTCCTGAAGACTTAATCGTAGCTGTGGGTGCATCAGCAAGGGAGGTAACGAATGCAGAATCTGTATTGATGAGAAATACGGGAATAGAATCTTCCTGTTGTACAAACCTGCCCGTAGATACCAGATTTTGCAATGCCGGCCATGAAGCATCCTTTTGCCACACCCGTTCAATCATTGCCACTGCTCCACGCTCGATCAGCAACATTTGTTTTGCAGGAATATGCTGGAATGCAGCCTGCACTTTTGAAGAATCATGAGCTCCAAAATTGCTCACAACAATTTTCCCCTTTACATCTGTTTTATCCAGGTCTTCTCTGCTTGCGAAGTTTACATACACAATAGGAGCGTTCATCGAAGCATCCTTACCCCCTGCCTGCAACAACTCATTACCGATATTGAAAGTTTTGTTATTAACTACCAACGATCCCGAAGAAGCATATGTCGCTGTTTTCAGGTTAAATTGTTGAAAATAATTTCTGGCACTATCTGCCTGCTTTACGCCTGACTTTTTAAAGAATCCGGCGATGTAATCGGCTGCGACGTGAATTTCCGGCCGACGCGTTCCCCTGCCTTTTAATTCATCGCTTGCGAGAACGTGCAGCGGTTCCAGTGCTGTTTTGGAGTCGATAATTGAGTTGATAGATTTTACATCGGAAGACTGGCCAAAAATGCTGATGGAGGTATTAAAAACGATTGTGGTGAGGATAAACTTTCTCATACTATAAATGTACAGGAAAGTACCTCACCACAATAGCTGACTATGCCGGTGGAATTAATTTCCGCTCTTGATGCGGCTTTGCTCTTCTGCAGCACCGCCCCTGCGGCGGCGTTCCGGCGCAATATTGTTTTTACCGAATTTGTAGCTGAACGAAATCGAATAAATCCGGTTGTCTTTTCTCCTGTCGTTGAATATTTCCAGGTCAACGTCTGCATATCTTGAGTATCCACGGAAGTTTGAAGTGCGGAATATATCGCGTACACCAAACTTGACTGTGCCGTTGTTCTTCAACACTTTCTTTGATATGCCCATATTTACTGCACCTATGCTGCGGCCAATAATTAAACCTTCCGATGGGTTTGAATTGTACCATCCACTCAGTTCTGCATTCCAGGTTTTTGCGAATGTGAAGCTGTGGGAAAGGTTTCCGTCGAAGCGCACAACATCAATACTAACCGGGGTATTCATGTTTCCATCGGTATACAATCCTTTATAGTTGTTTGAAAACACACCCGAGTACACGTTCACACTCCACCAGCTTGTCAGTTGCCTGTTGAACGATGCGGAAAGACCTATCTGGCGCATAGTGCTGAAGTTTTCCCTGGTCTGGAAGGTGGATCTTTTCTCCGTGTTCTGTTTCAGAATTTCCGTGATGATGTCGTTCGTTTGCGAATAGCTGATGGTTGTAGTAAGCGAACGGTTAAGGGTGTGGCTCAGTTCCACCCTGTTGGTGAACTCGGGTTGCAGGTAGGGATTACCCTGACCATAGGTAAGTGAATCGAGGAAGAAGATGAAGGGGTTCAGGTCTTCGTAATCAGGTCTCCTGATTCTGCGACTGTATGCAAAGCTCAACTGGTTTTTATCGTTGATGCTGTACGCTGCGCCTGCATTTGGAAACAGGTTGGTATAATTTCTTTTGAAACTTGAATCATTGAGTTCCTGGGTTCCACTCACGTTGGTATTCTCTGCCCGCAACCCTCCTGTGAATTCCCATTTTTTGTGAGCTACGGTTAAGATGGCATATGCTGCATTCACGTTCTCTTTATAGTCGAAATGATTTGTTCTCTGTACATCTGTTTCCCAACCTGTGCCGGTGTCGCGGCGATACATCACGTTGTTGTCGGTATTCACGAAAGCCGTCTTAATCCCGGTTTCTAGTTTCACACTTTTGCTGAACGGGTGAACATAGTCTGCTTTTGCCGTGCGGATCTGGATATCAGAAGGCAGGTTACCTTCAAGAAGGATGGTATTCCCTTTCTGTACATTGTATGCATCAAAAATGTCTGTTGTGAGAAAGTTTGTGCCTTTCATGCTGTAAAATCCCTGGTCGAGGTCGAAAGTGATTTCTCTGCCGGTTGAATCAAAGCTGTGTTTATAATTGATATTCGTGTTGATGCTTTTGTTTTTGTTGGCATTGTAAGCATCAGATAAAAGCGTCTGGCTGATGCTTCCGTCTGCCTCGCGCAGGTTGGAGTATCCTTTTTGCCAGGTTTTCCATGGATTGATGTTGCTTGTTATCACGATTCCCACCACATCTTTTTTGCTGAAATTATAATCCATACCCAGCTTGATGTTGTGCCAGTTGGCTTTGTTGTGGCGCTCTGTCAATTGATCTGAAGAGCCTGAAAAATTTCCATTGCGGTAAAAGTTCCTGTCAATGTTCATTGAGCCCAGACCTTCCCATTGGCCGCCATCATAGCTGCCAAATATGTTTACCTTGTTGTTGCGGTAGTTGAAGTTGGCACCTGCAAAATATTTCGAATAGAATCCCTGGTTGAAGGTGAGGTTTACGCTTCCATTCATTCCTTTCACGGTTCCTTTCTTCGTTTTAATATTGATCACTCCTG
>JAFAGE010000272.1 GCA_023423015.1 Bacteroidota bacterium | reverse complement strand
TCTATCCCGATGTCGTTCATCGGAGGATTATTGACGCTGGAGGAAGATCCATATAAAAAAGTTTTGGGCATTACTTTGTTGGTCCCTGCATTCCGATTTCTATTTTTTCCTAACACACAATCGCACGAATTACGAAAATCAAACCCCGGGTTATCAGTGGCTATAGGAGCCTTCATTGGTTTCCTATCGGGGCTGATTGGCATTGGCGGGGGGATATTGTTATCCCCTATTCTTCTACTACTAAAATGGACCGACCAAAAACAAACTGCGGCCATCAGCGCGCTATTTATTTTTGTTAATTCTGTAGCTGGTCTAAGCGGACAGTTAACAAAGGGGGTCAGCTTTACGAGCGATATGTATCTCTATGTGGCCGTCGCATTTACAGGAGGTCTTTGCGGCGCATACATGGGTGCGCTCAAAATGAATCAAACAGTGCTGAAAAATATCCTTGCTTTAGTACTTTTACTTGCCGCGATCAAACTAATATTTGTGTAGATTATGAAAGTACGTGTGGTTCCATTTGGTCAATTGACAGACATCATGGGAAAGGCACATCTTGAATTTGATGCTGCCGACACCCAGGCATTGCAGCAGGTATTGGAAAATAAATATCCGGGATTGAAAGACAGGAAATATGCCATCGCTGTAAACCGGGAGATAGTGTCCGCAAATACAATTCTTCCAGAAGATGCTGAGGTTGCATTGTTGCCTCCGTCTTCAGGTGGATGAAAATTGTGAAAAATGAACAAGGAAAAAATCAAAAACATATTTGTTCAGGGTGCAATCAGTGCAGAGTTTATCAAGACAAGCATCGAAAAACACAGCACTAAAACTGTTATCGGTGCGCACAGTATCTTCCTGGGCCAGGTTAGAGCAGATACGATCGAGGGCCGCCGTGTTGCGGAAATTGATTACACCGCATATGAGAAGATGGCATTAGAAAAAATGCACGAAAAGCGCGAAGCGTTATTTGCGGCGTACGACCTCGAATGTTTGCATGTACATCACAGCCTGGGAAAAGTAAAGGCAGGAGAAATCTGTCTTTTTGTATTTACATCTTCAAAACACAGGAAAGCCGCAGTAGCTGCCAATGAAGAATTGGTAGAATGGATCAAGGCAGAACTGCCGGTTTGGGGTCGGGAAATATTTGAGGATAGTTCCACCCAATGGAAAATCAATCAATAGAATGGTCAACATCACTCATAAAGCGACTACGCTTAGAAAGGCTGTAGCTATCGCCACCATAAATGTTTCTTCCAGGAAAACTATTGAAGCTGTCGAACAACGAAAAGTTCCCAAGGGTGATGTGTTTGAATTCGCCCGCGCAGCTGGATTGCTGGCTATCAAAAAGACAAGCGATGCAATTCCGGATTGCCATCCACTTCCGGTCGAATTCGCAGCTATTACTTTTCAAACTGAAAATCTTTCAATCATAATTTCTGTAGAAGTTCACACCATCTATAAAACCGGTGTTGAAGTGGAAGCGATGCATGGTGCGGCAATCACTGCTCTTGTAATCTACGATATGTTGAAGCCCATCGACAAAGCGGTAGAAATCGGGCGGATTCGACTGGAAAAGAAAACAGGTGGTAAATCAGATCATTCGGCGCAAAGCAATAGAGAACTGAAATGCGCAGTGATCGTTTGTTCAGATAGCATCAGTAAAGGCATTAACCAGGATCATTCAGGAAAAGCAATCGTTGCGCATCTGGAAAAATACAAGCTGAAGTGCGACCGGTATGAAATAATTCCAGACGACGCTGCGAAAATAGGCTTGCTTGCAAAAGGTTTAGCTAATGATGGTTTCGATCTTTTGATCTTCACAGGTGGAACAGGTATTTCACCTACCGATGTAACTCCTGAAGCTTTAAACGCCTTATTTACAAAAGAATTGCCTGGAGTTTCCGAAGTGATGCGTCAGTATGGCCAGCAGAGAACTCCTTATTCTATGCTATCACGTAGTGTTGCTGGCTTTATAAATAACACACTCGCAGTAGCCTTGCCGGGTTCAAAAAACGCGGTGGAAGAATGCATGACAGCGATTTTCCCACACATTCTTCATGTTTTTGATGTTGCCTCCGGATCAAGGCATGGGCAATAAATACAAAAAAGTGAAAGCCCCACCTTTGCATGGGGCTTTCTGATTTCCGGTTTAGAGAGTAGAGAGTATGAGAAAAAATTTGTGTTTAGAGAATAACTTTCTTAGAAATCTGCATTCCGTTTACATCCGAAACATGAACCACATAAGCACCGGCTGCAGCACTAAAAGCATCAATCGAAATCTTCTGGTCAGCTGCTCCTGCTGTTTTCTGGGTGATAACTGAACCATTCAGGCTTACCAGGCGTACTGTTACTTTACCTTCTGCATCTTTCAACTCTACAACCACCTTCTTTGAAGAGGCAACATAAATTTTAGTTTCGTTATCGTTTCCTGTTACACCCAACACCTTTACTGCTGAAAACTTATCCTTTCCATCGTGGTCAACCTGCCTGATTCTATAATAAACAACTCCTTTCGCCGTGTATTTATCGTTGTACTTATACAGGTGTGTACTACTAACTTCTGAATCGGGTAACACAATCGCTACAGTGCTGAAATTAATTCCGTCGGTACTTCTCTGGATTTCGAAACGGTTGTTGTTTACTTCGTCTGTCGTTGTCCATGTAAGAGCAATTCCGCTTTCGCTTTTGTTTGCTGTGAATGATACAAAATTCACAGGCAACATAGCATTCATTGAAAATCCACTCGGTGAAGCTCCGGTTGTTTTACTCGCTGTAGCAGGTCCGTTAATTGTTACTTCCTTATTGCCATCGAATTTTACTACGTTTCCGATGATGATCTGCTCAATCTTATTATTATTGTTGTTTCTGGCATTCGCATGAAGATCGATCTGTCCACCTGCTTTGATGTTGATCACACTGTTTGCAGTCATCCGGAGGCTATTGTCTGATCTCACTTCCAGTTCACCCGAAATTTCCAGTTCTACGTCGCCGATGCTTCTGATATCCTGGTCAGCGTCGAGGGTAATTCTTACGTTCTTAGGGATAATAATTGAAGTGATGTTCTTACCATCGTTTCTTGTTGAATAGTTCCATTTGTTGGCATCAGTCCAGTTACCCGACTTCTGGGCAGTTACTATGTAATAAGTCTGCGATTTAGCAGCTACTGTTATCAGGGTAAGGGCGATGATCAGGAAGTTTTTCATTTGTGCGGATTGTATATCCTAATTGGCAAGCGGCACGCCAATGCCAGAATTTAACTGTGCAAACAAATTATTCTCCATTGATTTTACGCGCTAAGTACCTGAAGATCAAACACAAAAAATATTAGACTTATTTGCCTTTAATTTGAAAAAATGCATGTCCAAACTCACAACTAATTCCATACGCGGGAATAAGTTTCGTTTTTGGGAAAGATTCCTAATAGATCCTGTTTGGGAAAGTATACTGCCAGATCGATCCGCCGTCGAAAATCGGCCAATCGCGATTGCCGGCGAGGAAGTCTGAATTATCTGGCAGGAAACCCCACCCCTGGTTGTTTAGCCCATCACGGAGGTATGACTTCCTATCGATTTTGCGTTGCGTAATAATCTGATCCTGGGTTTGTGTCTGGATCTTGAAACCGATATCGCCTTCTATTGTGCCCCCGCCTTTGGGTATTTTCAAGGTTGTCTTCAAACTGCCATCAATTGTTTTTACACCGCGATTATCTTCCTCGTAAACAGCGTATATCTGTTCTATGTCCTGGTAGTTCCAGTTCGGGTCCCAGACGGAATAAACACGCTTCCATGTTTTGTTCCTGATTTCGCCTCTTGTGTAATGAACAGTCACAACATCCCCGGCAAAGTCGTCAATATGTTCATCTGAGCGGCGGAGATACCCATTGATGCGGCAAATCTTCATTTCCGACCCTCCGCCATTGCCCGTAAAGCTGATGAAGTGATCAAGTTGTGAAGTAAGGCGCGATGATCCATGATACACGCGGTAAACAGGTTGCTCTGCCCTTGCTTCCGGCACAGGAACTTTCATCGTGGCGCCGACAGTTATGATATGTGTCGCCTTTGAATATGCATAGTTATCGTCGACAATTACATCCCTGTAGCAGGTTTTATCCTTTGCGTCGAGGCAGTAATATGGATCCCTGCCCTTTCCCTGGTTAGCATCCCTGTCGCTGTACACGATTGTTGGCTTCTTTAAAACCGCAATCTTGTTGTCGGCGGGAATGCGCGAAAGATTTATCTGCGAGAATCTGTCTGAATACGGAAAATATATTGCAACAGGTTTATCGCCGGAGATTACGCTGACATAGTCGGGAATTTGTGAATTATTTGAAGCCCCTCCCGGCGATCCCGGTATGTTCAACAATGGTTTGACATCTGCAGTGATGAGTGGATATTTCCCTCGCACAAGTGCGTTCACGAAAACTTTTCGAAAGACTCCCGTATCCACCTTAAGTTTTTTAAATGAGGCCGATTCGTAAAGCTGACTCGTTTCCGGGAACAGCAGATCTTTTAGTAACACTCTTTCGTCTTCGTAAAAGCCGCTGTAAATAGTTGCATTTACTTCATCTATTGCAGCAGGATCACGATACACTTCCTCCAGGATATCCCCGACTTCCTTAAGAATCGCCACAGCGTGCCGATCCACTTCACTCGCAGGTTCGCCGGGCTGAATTACATCTGCCACAATATCTTTCTTACATGCTACCGATAATACAATCAGCATGAATAGCATGGTTCGACTCAGTTTCTTTTTCTCCATTTTCATACAATTTGTTTTTAGATTAAAAATCAATTTTCAAACTGTATTCATAAGGAGGGGGAAGATCCCCGCAAATAAAATAACCCATCATCACTGCATCGTTTACACAAATGCAATATGATCAGAGTTCTTCCTCATCAGATGGAGGATTTCACGGTATGACGAACGTAATTTTCTTTGAGAAGGTGTCTCTGAATTCTTTAAGCTAAGTGTTATACCCAGAAGATCCTGTTGTTACAACAATGCAGAATAAAGCACTTCAACAGTATGCTGCGCGATCTTACCCGTGCCATCTTTTATCTGATGTCGGCAGCTTGTTCCGGGAGCAGCAATAATTGTTGTCTCTGCCTGCTTTCGTACGGTTGGAAACAATACGAGTTCTCCAATCTTCATCGATACGTCAAAGTGTTCCTTTTCAAAACCAAAGGATCCCGCCATGCCGCAACAACCCGATGGTATGGTGCGTACCATGAAGTTTTCCGGAAGTGATAACATCTTTACTGAATGTTCTGTGCTGCTTAGCGCTTTTTGCTGGCAATGTCCATGAAGCACAATTGTTCTCTTCTCTTTAGTAAATGCATCACGGCTGATGTTTCCTGCAGCTGCTTCTTTTGCTATGAATTCATCAATGAGGTATGTATGCTTTTTTAAGTAGTATGCTGCTTCAAGGTTCTGGTCTGTGGCGAGGTCTGGATATTCGTCGCGGAATGTGAGTATTGCAGAAGGCTCTATGCCGAGCAGAGGCGTTTCTTCACTGATCAGGGGAAATAATAGTTAGATGTTTTTGTTGGCAATCTTATTG
>JAFAGE010000351.1 GCA_023423015.1 Bacteroidota bacterium | reverse complement strand
GCTGTATCCCTTGCGAAACAAATGGGATATGAAAAAATAGGGAAAGTGTACGATAGCAAGAAGGGCGTTTTGCTCGACAAAATGATTTTTAGTAAAGAGATGTACGCTCAAAGATGTTCATCCTAGAAAATCGTGCTCCAATGAAAGTTGCAATAATGCAACCATATTTCTTTCCCTACCTGGGCTATTTCCAATTGGCTTCGATGGTGGACGCATTCGTGATTTACGACAATATCAAGTACACCAAGAAGGGATGGATCAACAGGAACCGGATTATGCTGAATGGTCGCGAACAAATGATCAGTATTCCATTGAAAAAATCCTCGGACTTCCATCATATTGTTGAGAAAGAAATTGCTGACGAATTCCAGGCTGTGAAAAGGAAAATAATCAATCAGCTCGGGTCCGCCTATCGCAGATCACCAGGGTTTACAGATGGTATCGCTCTCATGCAGGAAATATTCAGCTTCAATGGTACCAACCTGTTCGACTTTCTTCATCATTCGCTTAATTCTCTGTTCGGGTACCTGGATATCGGCACGCCATTAAAAGTCTCTTCTCATATTGAAGCCGACCATGAATTGTCGGCCGAAGAACGTATCATCGACATCTGCAGAGTGCTGGGTGCAAAGACATACATCAATCCGATAGGAGGCTTGGATATGTATTCTAAAGAGCGGTTCGCAAAAGCGGGAATTGATTTGCAGTTCCACAACATGAAAGTAGTACCCTATGCTCAGAATAGCGGAACATTTACTTCGCACCTTTCTATCATCGACGTATTAATGCAAAACCAGAGGGAGGCTATTCCCAACCTTCTTTCGCAATACGAAATCATAAGAAAATCAGGCCATGAAAGTATTATCTATTGATCCTTCAGTGATCACCGCAGAAGACGATTTTGCTGAAGAAATTGCAACGAGGGGATGGGTGCATTTCAGGCAGGTAATAGACACATCATTTGTCGACCACCTGAACGAAGGCTTGGCTGTTGCTTATAATCTTTGCAGAAGTATTCAGATTAAAAATGGCATTGGTGGCAACATGAATGGAACTGTGCACCATTTGCCAGGACAGCACGATTCATTCCTGGAGTTTATTCAGCGGATGTACCTCGATAAATTCATAAAGCGCTTTTTTGGCGCTCCATATATACTTAATGGGTTTGGCGGAGTAAGCAACCTGCCATCTTCCACATCATATGTTTCGAACATTCACCGCGACATCCGCACATTCTACAATGTGCCGATGATGTTAAACATGCTGGTGATGCTCGACGATTTTACGGAAGACAATGGTGCTACCTGGTTCCTCACCGGATCAAACAATTTCGACGAGAAGCCGGATGAAAAGTACTTCTACGAAAATGCCGATCGTGCTTTGGGTGAAGCCGGTGATATCATTCTGTTTGATTCATTGTTGTGGCATGCAGCGGGAATGAACAGGACCGATAAAGTTAGGCGGGCACTCACACTTACCTATTCACGGCCGTTTATGAAGCAACAGCTCGATTATCCTCGTTTGTTTGGCTACGACAACGGGGATGCTTTCGCGCCCGAAGTTCGCCAGGTGATCGGGTACAACTCGCGTGTTCCTTCTACGCTCGACGAATGGTACCAACCTGTTGAAAAACGATTCTACAAACAGGGACAGGGATAACCAGATGGCACAGAATAACACATCTATGTACATCATTCGGGAACTGGAATTACAACATCTGCCTCATATTAACCGGTGGAGAAACGATCGGGATGTCATCGACCTGCTGGGCAATAACTTTCTTTATATAGCCAGTGAAGTGGATGAGAAGTGGTACAACAATTACCTGGCAAACCGGTCATCTGCCGCACGTTTTGCAATCCTGGATGCGGAGAAGCAAAAGATGATCGGAACAGCTCAACTCACATCCATTCACCCAATTAACCGGTCGGCTGAATTTTCAATAATGATCGGCGAAAAGGACTACTGGAGCAAAGGGGCAGGGTCTGCAGCTACCGAGCTGGTGCTGCATCATGGATTCGACGATCTGAATCTTAATAGAATTTTTCTAACCGTATTAACAAGCAACCTGAGGGCTATCTTCCTGTACAGAAAGTTTGGGTTCGTACAGGAAGGCGTAATCAGGCAATCCGTTTATAAACGTGGCTTATTCCGTGACCAGATGCTGATGTCTTTGCTGAGAGAAGATTATTATCGTGCTTATCATGGAATATCCCTGCAACATTCCAGGACGATACCCCAATCACGATCACCATTAGTACGATGAAATCTCCGCTACCTGTTGTTTCCATTTGTGTTGTTACCTACAACCATGAAAAATTTATAGCCAAATGTCTCGATGGTGTGCTGATGCAGAAAACGTCTTTTCCTATTGAAGCGATTGTTGGCGATGACTGTTCAAGCGACAGAACGCGCGAAATCATCCTATCATACGCGGCAAAATATCCGGATGTTATAAAACCTTCATTCCTCGAAAAAAATGTTGGAGCAGGTCGAAACCATTTCCGGAATGTGTATCCGAAACTTACCGGAAAATATATAGCAATCTGTGATGGAGATGATTGCTGGACAGATCCGATGAAATTGCAACGGCAGGTAGACCTGCTTGAGAAAAATCCCGGGTATGTGATGTGTTTTCACAAGGTAAATACCATGGACCAGCACGGAAACCTGATTTATGCAGAAAAGGAGAGCGATAAGGTAGTTAAATACAGTTCCAGCGATATTATTCACCTGAGTATACCAACACTGTCTGTTGTGTACAGAAACTGTGTGCAAACTTTTCCGGAAGAAATCTGCTCAGTAAAAAGTGGCGATACTTTCCTTTTCGGTATGCTGTCTACATACGGAGGAGCAATTTCGATGGGGATGGTGGCGGCGAATTACCGGATCCATACTAATGGAGTGTTCCAGGGACAGCCGTTGGTAAACCGGTATCGATATGCACTGCAGACCCGAAGGGTGATGGCGCGCTCAGAATTTTTCAGCGAGAAGCAGAAATCGGAATTGCGCGGTGAAGTGAGGAGAAGAAAAATAATGTACATAAAAAAGTTTGTAAAAACTGCACAATTCGGCAACCTGATAAGAATATTAAACGCCTGAGCATTTTCTGACCGTTATGAATTCCACCCTTATCCAACATATTGAAACAAATAAAAAAAGCGTAGTAGCGCATATTTCCACACCGACCGTATTGTTTGTGATCGACACGTTGCAAACGGGAGGCTCGGAAGTGAGCCTGCTGGAGAACATTGTAAGATTCACACGTATTAACGCTGTTGTTGTTCATATTTATAAAGGGGATGAACTGAAAGGCAGGTTCCAGGCTAATAATATACCCGTCTATTCACTTGATGTTCCCGGCCGCTATTCATTGTACAAGGCCTACCGGATGCTGAATGGGATTATTAACAGGGTACAACCGGACCTGGTGGTCGCATACCTCACACGTTCGGAAATCGTGAGCAGGATTGCGGGCCGGATAAATAAGGTCCCTGTTGTCGGAACTTTTGTAAGCGAACTCTATTCCAAAGAATACAACCGCACTCTATCATTCAAGGCACGCATCGGCGTAAATATTTTCAAAACGATCAACCGGCTTACAGCGCCACTATGCAAAGGCTTTGTCGCAAATTCACAAAGCATAAAAACATCGAACAGTGTTGCACTTGGCATACGTCTGGATAAGGTAGAAGTTATACATCGCGGCAGAAATGCTTCGCGTTTTTACTATCGCGATCACAGGTTTGATGCAGCAAGGCCCGTACGTTTCCTGAACGTAGGGCGACTGGTAGCTTCGAAAAACCAGGAAACTCTTGTCCGCGGATTTGCTCTGTTTGAAAAAAACCATCCGGGTGCAACATTGCACATTGCCGGTGAAGGTCCGCTTAGAAATCATCTCGAAAACCTGGTTGAAAGTCTTGGCCTGAAAAACCAGGTGGTTCTTGCGGGCACCAGCAACCGGGTACATGAACTAATGCACGAACACGATGCACTGGTATCCGCATCTGCCAGCGAAGGTTTCAGCGGAACATTGGTTGAAGCCGCGCTTTCGGGAATACCGATTCTTGCGGGCGACATCGGACCCAATCGCGAAATCATTGAACATCATAAGAACGGCTACTTATTCAACAGTCATTCCGCAGAAGAAATAGCCACCGCGATGCAGTGGTTCACGGAGAATCCTGAAGATGCCTTTCAGATGGCAAAGATCGCACACCGTCATTGTATTTCTCATTTCTCGATCGAAACACAGGCAGCCGCATTTGAAACTTATCTTCTTAAAATGATTTCAGCGTCATGAAAGTGCTGCACGTCATACAACGTCCCCAGCTTCGCGGAGCGGAAATCTTTGCATCACATATGTGCCGGCACCTGCGTGAACGTGGTGATGATGTTATGTTATTGTCAGTATTCAGGGGTGAGGCGAATCTGCCTTTTGATGGCGACACCATACATCTTCAGCGTAGCTACAGCAACCGGTTCTGGGACCTGAAGTCGTGGTTTCAGTTGTGGAAGGCAATCAGGTCGTTCAGGCCGGATGTTGTTCAGGCAAATTCCGGGTTCACACTAAAATTTGTGCTGTTTTCAAAGTGGCTGTTTCGCTGGAAACAACCGGTGATATTTCGCAACGCTAGCACCATGAGCCAGTATATTCATTCGCCACTGGTGCGTTGGTTTAATAGTTGGTTCATCAAAAGTTCTGCGGCTGTTGCTTCGGTGTCGCAACTCAGCTCAGACGATTTAGTAAAATTATATCCTTCAATAAAGAGCAGGGTTAACAGGATTCCAACCGGTATAGAAGAGTTTAAGCTGAATGGTGTCCGCGAAAAAAATCAGCCTTTCACTATCATTCATGTAGGAGGATTCACATTCGAAAAGAACCAC
>JAFAGE010000154.1 GCA_023423015.1 Bacteroidota bacterium | reverse complement strand
GGGCTAGTCCATTCCCTACGATAATTAGCACCAAGCAACCACTTTTTGAACTGCCCGGCAGCGAAATACGGGGCTGGTACAGCCGTAACGGAGTCTGAAAGATCGGGAACTACATAAGCCGGCTTTTTTACCGCCGAAGAATCTATCGGCGGCGTTGCAAAAGTGAACAAAGATTTCCCGGCAGAATCGTTTTCCGACGAAAAAAAATTGACATAAACATTCCCGTTTTTCACCACATCGATTGACGCGAAGCCGCTCTTCATGGATGAGAAAAGCAGCCGGTCGTCTTTGGTGATCTCCGAATGTTTCGAAGCGGCTCCGCTAACAATATAGAAATGCTCCTGGTTACGGATTAATTGCAGATTATGCTCGTGGCCCGCTACACGTATACAGTTGGGATGCAAATTCAGAATGCTGTCTACCGCCGCACTGAAATTTTTGTACACCGGATGCTTATTATCCTGGATATTACCGAACACTCCGCGAATGAGAGGATAGAGAGAACCGATTACAGGCAGCGGTACATATAGATCCGGTTTGAGATCGGTGAGGGGAAAAATATGCTGTTTCAGATTGTAATATCCGCCATGCCGACCAAAAGTGATAAACGGGTGGTGTGCAGCGAATACCAGCAGCTTTTCTTCATTACGGTCTACAATTTCCTGTAACGTGCTCAATAGCTCTGCTTCTGTGTTGCATTCGCAACCAGAACGGATCGTTGGTTTATCGAAACGATGCAACCACCACTGGCTATCGATAACAACCAGTGTTATTTTATCAGTTAATGCGATTTCCTGCGGCCCGGGGCAGGCATCAGCTGGCACAAAATGTACATTCGGCCGGTTAAGAGAAGTGATGTAATGATACTGATTCAACACCTGCTGATAACCACGAACTCTTCCCTGCATCCAGTCGTGATTGCCGGCTATAAAATATACGTTCGCTTCTTTTCCTCTCACCACATTTATCTGGCTATCGAGGATGCGTTTCATCTCAGGATAGTTGTCTGCATAGGGAGAAGGCAATCCTTTTGGATAGATGTTGTCGCCAAGGTAAACGATGGTCGTGTTTTTGTCGAGCGCAAATGTCTTCTTCAGATATTCAAGTTCGGGGTGCACTCCATTTTGCTGCTCTCCTGCATCGCCGATCAGAATGATACGATGAGAGAGCGAATCGCGCTGGGCTGTCAGGTTCAGGGTCCACAACAACAAAAACGATAAGCAAATATTTATTTTACTTCTTGCCAACGTAAGGGTATTTCAGGACGGTGGCTTTCCCGTCGGCGCCTTCATTTGAAATATACATGTCGCCATTGGCTGCAAAATTTATACCCTCAGGTTGTGGAAAGTGGGTGGGGTTTATCTTGAATATTTTCACCAGCTTTCCTGTGGGTTCACATTCGAGTAAAAGCTTGCCGATGGAAGCGATAATATAAAGCCTTTTATTGATTGGATGCAGCGCCGCACCGGAAGGCTTGCATTCCGCATTGTAACTGGATAATTTGATAAAAATATCCTTTAGTGTTATTTCAAAAAACGGGATTTGATCGAACTGCTTTGTATCAAGGTCAAACGCGTATGCGGTAATTCCATCCTGCGTTTTCTTACGTTGATCCTTGGTGATGAGTACAAGTTTATTGAGGTCGCTATACCATACAAGCGACTCAAATTCCTTCTTTCCTTTGATTTTGAACTTATACGTGGTGTGATTATCGTATGGCGGAACTGTTTCAACAATGTCACCATTACTTTCCAGTACATAGAAACGGTCTCCCACCTTCACCAGGTCTTCATAGTCACCTTTGCCCTTAAACCTGAATGACTGTATCGAATCAGTTTGCAGGTTCAGGAAATACAGTTGACCTCTTTCATCATTGATAGCTGCAATATTATTAGTATCCAACAAAACAAAACCGGAGATTTCAAGTAAATCGTCGTGGAGCACAAAAGTCTGACGACCTTTCTCATCGTACCCATCGAGCGTAGGCACAAAAGATTTACCTGTGCGGGAGCCACATGCCGCAACGAATGTACACAGAACAATGAGAAACGGCGAGAATCTGACAGCCATGAGGAAAATGTCTGTTTAAATATAAAACTTAATTAGATTGTGAAAGAATTGTACCAGTATGCCAGAGTCGCTACGGTCTTTGATTCCTCCTGCGGAACAATACGTCGCCAACATTTTCTCAGAAAAGATAGGTAAAGATTTTCCTTATCATTCTTTTCAACATACCCGGGAAGTTGTAGCTCATTGCGAATTAATCGCAAGCCGTTACAACCTCGATGAAACAGATTTCACCGCTTTGATGATTGCAGCATGGTTCCACGATACCGGGTATTCCGTGTCAGGGAAACATGGTCATGAAGCAGAAAGCCAGCGTATTGTTACCGATTTTTTACAACAACGCCAGGCACCACAGGAACTGATCGACAAAGTTAATGGCTGCATACGGGCAACGAAAATGCCGCAGGCGCCATCAACACTTATTGAGCAAATTATCTGCGACGCCGACCTTTTTCACCTTGGTTCGGACGACTTTCAACAGAAGAACAAATTATTGCGCGAAGAAGTCAACAATTTCAACGCGGAAAAGATCGGTAAGAAAGACTGGAGAAAACTAAATGTCGAATTTGTAACCCGGCACCAGTTCTTTACAGAATTTGGTCGTGAAATGCTGGAACCTGTCAAGCAGAAAAATCTTCGCGAACTGGAGGAAAAAGCTGGATTATATAAGAAAGAAATATCAATACCGAAAGCAGTACCTGGTCCGGTGCCGCCTCCTGTTCCTCAGCATACGCGAAATGTAATTGAACAACCAGAAGGTGCAGAAGCGAAAAAAGGAAAGGCTGCAAAAACCGAACGGGGCGTCGTCGCCATGTTTCGTATCATGTCTGAAAGCCATAATAATCTCAGCCAGATGGCCGACAGTAAGGCCAACATCATGATTTCGGTAAATACCATCGTGATTTCAATTATGGTGTCGGTGTTGTTAGGCAAATTGCAGTTTTACCCCGAGTTCATTATTCCTACCATCATCCTTGTTGGAGTTTGTTTAACCGCCGTCATATTCGCAATCCTGGCAACACGCCCGAACATCAGTGGTGGTACATTCACACGGGAAGACATTCAGAATAAAAAGATCAATCTGCTCTTTTTCGGAAACTTCTATAACATGCAGTTGCCGGATTATGATTGGGCAATGAAGGAGATGATGAAAGACAAGGATTACCTGTATGGCAGCATGATAAAAGACATCTACTTTCTGGGTGTTGTATTGTCGCGTAAATACAAATTCCTGAGGTGGTCATACAGCGTATTTATGTATGGGCTTATAGCGGCAATTGTTGCATTTGCAATTGCCTTCATCTTCTCAAGCGAATAAGAAAATCAGGATTGATCAGCCAGGTTTCTGATCTCGCGAATCATTTCACCTTTCGTAATAGGAACACCCATAATCTTATTGTAACCTTTCGCGTCAACGAGAAATTTGTCGCGGATGATCTTTATCAGTTGACCATTGTTGATTTCAGGAATCAAGACATGGTCGAAACGACGAATGATATCACCCAGGTTCTTTGGAAAAGGACGCAGGTAACGCAGGTGAGCATGGCTCACAGCCAGCCCTTGCATTTGCAGTTCATGTACTGCGCTTTTAATCGCGCCGTATGTGCTTCCCCAACCCAGCACCAGTACTTTACCGGATTCAGGTCCACTATCAAGTTGTTGGTCCGGAATGTAGTCTGCTATCCGTTCTACTTTGTCTTCCCTGAGTTTAACCATCAGCTGGTGATTCTCGGGGTCGTAACTGATATTGCCGGTGATATTTTGTTTCTCAAGCCCGCCGATGCGGTGTTCCAATCCAGCTGTTCCCGGAATAGCCCACGGACGCGAAAGCTTTTCATCGCGCTGATAAGGGAGAAATATATCTTCTCCTTCACTTTTTTGTGTTTTGAAGTTCACGGTAATTTCCGGAAGGTCTTCACTTTTCGGGAATTTCCATGGTTCCGCACCATTAGCAATGTAGCCGTCACTCAACACTATTATTGGTGTCATGTGCTCTACAGAAATTCGAACTGCTTCAAACACGGTTCTGAAACAATCGCTGGGTGTAGAAGCCGCAATTACAGGCATTGGGCATTCACCATTTCTTCCGTAATAAGCTTGAAGAAGATCGCTCTGCTCCGTTTTGGTAGGAAGGCCGGTAGACGGTCCTCCGCGCTGAATGTTGCAGATGATCAATGGTATTTCAAGCATTACCGCGAGGCCCATTGCTTCTGCCTTAAGTGCCATACCGGGACCAGAGGTTGTAGTCACACCCAGTGATCCGCCATAGCTGGCTCCGATAGCAGAAGTTATTGCAGCAATTTCATCTTCTGCCTGGAACGTGCGCACACCAAAAGCCTTGTGCCTGCTCAATTCATGCAACACGTCGGATGCGGGCGTAATGGGATAACTTCCGAGGAATATTTTCAATCCGCTTTTTTCAGAAGCGGCAATCAATCCATATGCAAGCGCCTGGTTACCCATGATGGAGCGGTATGTGCCCGATTCCATCTTTGCGCGTTCTACTTTGAAGCGTGTGGTGAACGTTTCAGTTGTATCTCCATAATTGTAGCCGGCCTGCAACACACGCACGTTGCTTTCCATGATCTCCGGCTTCTTTCCGAACTTTTCTTTTATGAAGTTAATCGTGTTGTCCATGTTCCGGTTGTACATCCAATACAGGAAACCAAGAACAAACATGTTCTTTGCACGATCCTTTTCTTTTGTACCCATGCTGATGTCCTTCAATGCCTCACGGGTCAACTTGGTAACATCTATGCGTATCACTTCGTAGTTGCTCAGGCTATCATTTTCCAGGGGATTAACGCCGTCGGGATAGTTTGCAAGCCGCAGGTTCTTCGCATCAAAACCATCTGTATTAGCTATGATTTTGCCTCCCTTTTTGAGGCTGCGAAGGTTCGCCTTAAGTGCTGCAGCATTCATCGCAACGAGCACATCGCATTCGTCGCCTGGCGTAAATACCCGGTCGCTCGAAAAGCGGAGTTGATAACCGCTCACACCGGGAAGGGTGCCGATCGGGGCGCGAATTTCTGCGGGGAAATCGGGGAAGGTGGCAAGGTCGATGCCAAGCAAAGCAGTATTGTTGGTGAACTGGTTGCCCGTTAGCTGCATTCCGTCGCCGGAATCGCCTGCAAACTTGATCACCACATCCTGCAACACCTCTTCTTTACGGCTCATATTTAGATTTGAGCCGCGAATTTACTACAAGTTTCGGGTTCGGGACTGAGCCTGATTGTTAATTGACGGTTTCATGAGACTCTGGTAGATCAGCTCGTGAACCTTAGATCGCACGCTCATCCGAAGGAACCTGGCGGGGTCGCCATTGGTATAGACGCGATTTGACAGGAAGATGTATATGAGATTATGCAATGGATCGATCCAGATACAAGTGCCTGTAAATCCGGTATGGCCGAAAGTGAAAGGCGATGCCGACTTAGTAGGATAGGGCTCTGCACGGTTGCGGTTATCCTTTTCGGGCTTGTCGAAGCCCAAACCACGGCGGCTGTTAGCGTGGTAGTTTGTAAATAGATCTACTGTCTTCTTTTTAAAGAATCGGATACCGTTGATCTCGCCCCCATTGAGGAGCATCTGGCATAGCACCGCCACATCATATACATTACTGAACAAGCCTGCATGGCCGGCAACACCGCCGAACATAGCAGCCCCGGGGTCATGTACATCACCCCGAATCATCTGCTTACGAAAAATGGGCTCGGTTTCCGTGGGCGCAATGTAGTCAACCGGGAAATATTTCCTGGGATTGAACGTGACTGACTTCAGTTTGAGTGGATCGTAAAATGTTTTTTTTACATACTTGTCGAGCGACATTCCTGTAATTGATTCGATAATGTTGCCAAGGAAGATGAAATCGAGATCGCTGTACACATAGTTTCCTTTGGGTTGCAGGGCGCTTGTAAGTATCCTGTTGTATATCGTGTCGCGCCAGTCATTTCTCATAAACAGGTTCTCGGCAACGCGAACCCGGTAAATGGAGTCCATGGAAGTAGAATAAATCTGGAACGAAGGACTATCGGAGCGCGAAGTATCAAGAGTTTCGCGGTAAAAAGGAATCCAGCTGCGTAAGCCGGCCTGGTGAAGCAGCACATCCCACACAGTGAGGTTTGCTTTATTTGTACCCCTCGTCCATGAAAGATAATCGCCCAGCCGGCGGTTAAGATTTAACCTCCCTTCGTCGTACAATTTCATCACCGAAAGAGTGGTTGCAAGTATTTTGGTTACTGATGCCAGGTCGTAGATTGTTTCGGGATAAACGGCTTCCACACTGTCGTAACCCATAAAACCGAACGCCCGTTCATAGGCAACTTTTCCGTCTTTAACCACCATCACTACCGCTCCCGGTATCGCGTGTTTCTGAATCGCATCAGTAACGATAGAATCAATTCGTGTAAGATCACTTACCCGAAAACCGACGTCCGCCGGTCTCGCAAGTGTCAATGACCGGTCCCTGATCAATCCTGCTCCAACTTTGAACGATTCACATATTGACACCGGCAACGTACCCTTGGCAACAAACCGGCCGCCAAGAAGATCGGCAGCTGTTTGCTGTGTAATTGAATCGTCTTCGTAGCAAGACACAAGGATCCTGCTGTCGCAGTAGTTCTTTATCGCATAAGGATTGCCAAAGAAGAAGGTTATGGTCCGGAACCTGTCCTGCACTTCATTAATCAGACGGTCAGCAGACCTGCTGATACCAAAATTGTTGGAGGGGAAACGGTTGTATCGATGAACCCCCAACACTACCACATCGTAACGATTGCTCAGCACATTCAGCAGGGGCTCGATTACAGTGTCGCTCATTTTGTAATCGAAGTAGTAAACATGGGCATCGTATTCATTGCGTAATTGTTTTGCAAATTCATTGTCTTTCGAAATACCTACCCCAACATAAGCAACTCTTCTTCCGGGTTGCAACGGAAATACTGCCTGATCGTTGTTACGTAAAACAGTTATTGACCTTTGTGCTACCAACCTCCTCATAGAGACAGACTTTGCATTCAGATCTTCGACCAGCCTGTCGAGCTTCACCGGCGTCCATGTTGACAGACCGTATTGATACTTCGACAGCAACACTCTCTTCACCCGAACATTAATGTCATCCCAGCTCAGCGTGTTTTTGTTGATGGCCTCCTTAATTTTTGTGAGACTTTCTTCGATATCGCCCGGCAGGCACAGCAAATCGTTTCCGGCTTCCAGCGCCTTAACTGAAATTTCTCCGGCAGGAAAATATTTTGAAACGCCCTTCATCTCCAGGGCGTCCGAAATAATCAACCCGGTGTGCCCTAACTCGTTTCTAAGTAATTTTTCTACTGCATTGTTCGAAATAGAAGTAGCAATGTTGTTTTTTCTTTCAATTGAAGGAATGGAAAGATGACCAACCATCACCCCGGCAACTCCGGCGTTGATTAATTGGCGGAAAGGATAAAGTTCGAGGGAATCCAGTTCCTGCCTGGATTTGTTGATAACCGGAAGATCGTGGTGCGAATCCACACTAACATCTCCATGACCCGGGAAGTGTTTGGCACAAGCCATTACGCCTACATCCTGCATTCCGCGCATGTACTGCATACCATAGAGTGCCACCTTATATTTATCCTCACCGAAAGACCGGTCGTTAATCACCGGGTTAGCGGGATTATTGTTGATGTC
>JAFAGE010000147.1 GCA_023423015.1 Bacteroidota bacterium | reverse complement strand
ACTTTGGTAAAAGTGCAAATGCCTCTACCGTCTGCCAACCGCCTACGCTGAAGCTTCGGCCGACAAATCCGCCTACGCTGAAGTTTCGGCCGACAAGTCTGCCACCTGCCATCTGCCACCTGCCACCTGCCATCTCCCAACGCCTGGATAGCTTTGTGGCAGCCATAGCCAACAACAACATGGGCATGGGGAGCCTGGCTATTTCAAAGAATGGAAAGGTCATTTATCAGAAAGCTTTTGGGTATGCAGACCTGGATTCTCTAAAGCCGGAGCCAAATACGCCCGACACCCGTTTCAGGATCGGGTCCATTACCAAGATGTTTACAGCAGTGCTGGTGTTTAAAATGATTGATGAAGGGAAGCTGAGACTGAATTCAAAAGTGAGCGAATTTTATCCGCAGTTACCAAACGCAGACAAAATCATTATACGCGACCTGCTATATCACCGCAGCGGGTTGCATAATTATTCAGAGAATACCGAATTTGAAAAATGGTTCGACCAACCTGTGACACAGGAAAAGATGCTCGGCATTATTGTGAGCAAAGGGTTGGATTTTGAAACAGGCACAAAGGCAGCGTACAGTAATTCAAATTACCTGGTGCTTAGTTATATCCTGGAGAAGATCAATGGAACTTCGTATAAGGATATGCTAAATAGTAAAATTATTTTTCCTCTTCGGTTGAAAGATACCTACTATGGTAGTGGCACAGATTTGTCGGAAAAGGAGAACTATTCTTACAAGTACGCAGCAGGAAATTGGATCAAAGAGAAGCAGACGCACATGAGCATTCACAGCGGTGCGGGTTCGTTGATCTCGACATCACGCGATTTGATACTTTTTGCTGAGGCGTTGTTTAACGGTAAGTTGTTGAAGAAGGAATATTTGCAACAGATGCAGGAGTTGAAAGACGGATATGGAATGGGAATGTTTCCCTATGCTTTGCACAACAAACAGGCTTTCGGCCATAGCGGGCGTATTGATGGCTTTTCATCAACACTCCAATATTTTCAGAAAGAAAAAATTGCAGTTGCTTATTGCACGAACGGCATAGTATTTCCGAAGGAGGATGTGATAGATGGCGTGATGCACATACTGTTTAATAAGCCATACGAAATTCCAGATTTCAATTCGCCTGCCCTGGACACATCTGCTTTGAAACAATATACAGGTGAATACAGTTCAACATCCACGCTGATCCGGATCAAATGCTATGTAAAAGACGGCATCCTGGTTGCTGAAACGCAGGGGCAGCCATTTCCACTGCAATCAATTCGCCGGAACACATTCTGCAATGCGCAGTTCGGTTTCTTTTTCGAGTTCAGGGATAATGAACTCATTCTGAAGGAGGGAGACAACGTATATCATCTCCATCGGGGCAGCATGAAATAACAAAGTTCCACCTTCCGCCTACGCTAAAGCTTCGGCGGACAGGTCCGCCCTCCGCCCTTAGTTCGTTCTCCGTTCTCCGTTCTCCGTTCTTTCTTCGCCCTCCGCCCTTAGTTCTTTCTCCGTTCTCCGTTCTCCGTTCTAATTTATATTGTCTCTGCCAGCTAAATTCTTCGTAACTTTTATTGCCCCAAAAACCCTCCTGCCATGAAGAAAAAAAAGCTTTACAACCATCTGCGTTTTATCTACAAAGTCGGTTTATTTAAGTCGCTGTTAATTTTATTCGCCTGGTTATCTGCAGATGCTGAATACAAGGTGAAATGGCGCCATCACGATGTGCATCTGAGAAAAGGAACAACGGATTACACGGTTTATCGCCAGGTGCTGGTTTTTGAGCATTATGCATCTCAAAAAACAAAGAATGTTAGAACGATCATTGATCTTGGTGCGAACATCGGGCTTGCAACTCTCTATTATAAACACAAATATCCGGGTGCAACCATCATCGCTGTAGAACCGGAGAGTGGAAATTTCAATATGCTGAAAAAGAATGTGGCCGGTTTGAAGAATGTGTATTGTGTGCAAAAAGCTATCTGGAATAAAAGTAGAAGTCTGCAGCTCGTGAGCACACAATTCGGTGAGTATGGCTACGCCGTTGGTGAAGAAGCAAATGAGGAAAGCAGTGAAATTGGTGCGATAACAATCGGCGACCTTTGCGATCAGTTCAGCATTTCTACAATCGACTTGCTGAAGATCGATATCGAGGGTTCCGAAAAGGAATTATTTGACAAAGGTTCTGAAGAATGGCTCCCGCGGGTTAAAAGCATCGTAATAGAACTTCATGACTGGTTTAAACCCGGGTGTTCACATGCATTCTTTAAAGCTATATCCGAGCGGCCGTTTAACATGACCGGCCGGGGAGAAAACATCACCATCACTTTTGCAGATTAGTGATGAATCTGTAAAATCTAGTTCGATGCTGCACTACTTTGGATAAATTTCGGAAAGAGGATATGATTTTCCTTGAACACATGACTATGCAGGTCTGTTTCGAATTCCTCAAGCAAATGGAGAACTACGCGAAACGTATTACAAGCCTGCGGAGGAATGGCGAAGTCGCTGGTCAATTCGCGGATTGCAGCAAGTAAATTTCCGGCAGACTCATGTTCCTCTTCCATTCTGGAAACCTGCGGTCCGGTCTCTCCTGCGCTGTTTGCGCCGTCTGCTTCAATCTTCTTCAACAAAGGGAAAACCACATTTTCTTCTTCCTTCATGTGTTGCGATAATTCTGTAAAGAGGCTGGTATATAAGGCAAAAACTTTTGGCATGTACGGATAGCGGTCGCCATGTTTGGTACTTACCTTGAAGAGGTACTTGTGAATCAACGGGCCATATTCCACAACATATTTG
>JAFAGE010000032.1 GCA_023423015.1 Bacteroidota bacterium | reverse complement strand
GGTTTCGTTCGGGGAGATTGAACTCGACGTACTTTTCACGCCCGGCCACTCCCCGGCAAGTATTTCCTTCTACCATAAAGATTCCAGGCAGCTGTTGGCTGGCGATGTCCTTTTTCATCTCGGCATCGGCCGTAGCGATCTTCCGGGAGGCGACTACGATACTTTGATAGAAAGCATCCGGTCCAGGTTGTTTGTTTTACCCGACGACGTAAAAGTGTATCCCGGCCACGGCCCCGAAACTACCATCGGGTATGAGAAAAAGCACAACCCCTTTCTTACCTAAGCTTGCCTGTAAAAATACTTTCCGATATATGGCAGCTTTTGTAGCTCCCGCGATTCAACGCGCAGAATCAGAATTCCGAAAAGGGTGATGAACAGCAGACCCGTTCCATAATATATATACGGATAGCCATTCCATGTAGGTAACATGAGTGCAGCGATCCCCTCGTGTATAACGTACAACAAAGCTGCAAGGCCGAGGTAGGCAAGCAATTTCTTTCGCGGGTAGGGTATGGCGTAATGTTTCTGGCCCTGTGTGTAGCTAACAACCATCATAGCTGCATAACAAATAAAGGTTGCCCAGGCAGAACCCGTGTATCCAAAAACGGGAATCCACCAGATGTTCAGCAGTATCGTGATCGCGGCCCCTGCAATAGTAATGTAGGCGCCAAACTTATTGTTGTTGGTGAGTTTGTACCAGATGGACAGGTTGTAGTAGATACCCAGGAACACGGAAGCCATAGCAAGTATAGGAACGATGTGGATACCTTCCGCATATTCTTTATAACGGGAAGCAATAAGAATCTGCCAGAAATCGAGGAAGAGGGAGATGAACAGAAACATAAAACAACAGGCGATCACAAAAAATTTCATCACGCGTGCATAGGTTTTTTTTGCATCATCCTTTGCCGATTGATTGAAGAAAAATGGTTCTGCCGCAAGCCTGAATATCTGGATGAATATGGTTATGAGTACGGCGAGGCGGTAGTTTGCGCCAAATATGCCCAACTCGCGATCCTGCTCAAATTCAGATCCGGTAGCCACTTTCCGGTAAATAACCCTGCTCAGCATCTCATTGACCATACCTCCGAAACCAACGATGATCAGCGGATAAGAATAATACAGAATGTCTTTCCAGAGTTTGTTGTCAAACTCCAATCTTACCTGTTTGAATTCTTTGTAAAGAAACAACAAGGTGCAGCCGCTTGCAATCATATTTGCAATGATGAAATAACCTACACCGATGTCGGGATCATACAACACTCCCGGAAAGCTGTGCCTGTCGCTTTCGTAGGCACCGCGAGCTACAATGAGGAAAAAGCAAACAATTGCAATATTTATGAAAATAGACGCGGTGTTGATTAGCGCATACTTCGCGGGTTTTTCTTCCAGTCGGATCTTTGACATGGGGATTACAGCGAGGGTGTCGAAGAACACGATCAGTATCATCCATGTTACATATTCGGGATTCTTGTTCAGTTCTAGAAAGTCGGTGAGTGGCCCACGAAAAGCAAACAGCAGCAACGACATCAGAATCGTGGTGCCGATGATCGACATGCTGAGCGTGTTGTATAATTTATTCCGGTCTGTAAGCTGTGCAAACCGGAAATAGCTTGTCTCGAGTCCGTATGTAAAAAGCACATTGAGAAAGGGGATTACAGCATAGATCTGGGTGAGATCGCTGGTAGTAGCAGCATCAAACAACCTGAAACCCAGCAGTGTAATTGCGTAATTGAGAAAGCGGCTGAAAATTCTTGGAACCCCATACCAAAGTGTATGTCCGGCTAATTTTTTAATACCGCTCAATGAAAATGTTTTGCGGCTAAAATTAATGGATATTATTGATGTTGCTCATTTATGCGCATCTTTGTATGCAACGCGAACTAAAACAATTGCGTATGAAAAGCCTGCTGATTTGCATTGCCGTACTTCTCTTTTCTCACCTGCATATGCGAGCGCAAACCGCTACCCTGGGAACGCTGGAATATCAACGGGCCCCTAAAATGGCCGCCGTTATTGACCTTCCCTATGAAGCAGAAACAGTAGAGGGCGCAGTAAGAAAACGCCTGGAATCGGCTACTGTAAAGGAAGAGCGTAGCCGCGGACTTCACATCTATAAAGGAGGCCGCGTAACACCAACAGACGGCGAAAAGGTTGACTTTTATTTCCGCATCAGATCGAATGGTACGAGCAGTTCCACCGTGTACCTGATTCTTGGCCGACCTGGCGAAAATGTTGCACTCAGGCCTGCAGACGACGATTATCGTGTACAGGATGCAAGGAAATTTCTGAATGCATTTGTTCCGATTGTGAGCGCCTATCAACTTGATCTCGACATTGCCGCTACGGAAGACCTGGTTAAAAAAACGGAAAGGATTCTTGTTGCCCTCGCAGATGACCAGAAAATTCTGGAAGAGCGAATCAGCGAACTGCAGGAACGTCTGGCTCAGAATAAGCGCACGCAGGAGTCTCAGAATGCCGAACTGGCAAGACACCGGGCTGCAAAAGACCAGTTACTTGCAAAAAGAACAGCAGCGAGTAAGACGGAATAGTCAAGGTTTTAGCTTGTCATTATTTTTGTGCCGCTCTTTATCGCGAACATTTTTCTTGTCGAAATTTTTCTGAAATGCATCCGTCAGGTTCACGCCAGTCTGGTTCGCCAGGCATATCAATACCCACAGCACATCCGCCATTTCATCTCCGAGGTCGCGGCCTTTATCAGATTCTTTAAAGGACTGCTCGCCATATGTGCGGGCCATCACTCTCGCCAGTTCGCCAACTTCTTCCATCAGGATGGTCATGTTGGTTAATTCGTTGAAATAACGCACCCCCGTAGTTTTTATCCATTCGTCAACCTTGTGTTGCGCAGCGGCTAATGTCAGTTCGTTCATAGATTAAATAATGGTAAATTTATGAGTATGCACGTGCCCGTGGACATATCATCGGAAATAACGTTTAAAACTGCCCGCAGTGGGGGAAAGGGTGGGCAGAACGTGAATAAGGTTGAAACCATGGTGGAGGGTTATTTCAACATTGCCTCTTCAACACTCATCGACCATCAGCAGAAACAAGTCATTTTTACTAAACTGGGCAACCGCATCAATTCCGACGGCGTATTACAGGTTCGCAGCCAGGAACACCGCTCACAACTGAGCAACAAGGCCGAGGTTGTCAAAAAAATGAATATGCTGATTCAACAGGCACTGAAACGAGAAAAGAAACGCATACCAACCTCACCTACGGCGGGATCGCGTGTAAAAAGAGCCGAGTCGAAAATCAGGAATGCGGAACGCAAACAAGGCCGGAAAAAGATCAGGTACAATGACGTCTAGATCGCGCATTATTATAGGTGTGATAGTATTTTGTGCGGCCTCCTCCATCCTGGTAAACAGCTGCAGAAAATCGGATGCGGGCCGCCGGACAACACCCTTATCATTTACCGTTCCCGATGGATTTCCCCAACCCGTTTATGACTTCAGCACAAACCCATCAACAGAAGAAGGATTTCAATTGGGTAAAAAATTATTCTACGATAGCAGGCTCGCGAGTCATAATGATGTAAGCTGCGGCTCATGTCACCAGCAATTAGCAGCCTATACCACATTCGACCACGACCTGGGGCATGGAACCAACCACCAGCACACCACCCGCAACGTTCCGGGAATTTTCAACATGGTATGGCAAAAAGAATTCGAATGGGATGGGAGAGTGAACAACCTCGAGCAACAAATGATCACATGTATTACAGCACCTGAAAAGATGGGAATGACTGTAGAGACCGTCATCAATAAAATCGATACGGTTGCAGAATACAAGACAATGTTTAATGCCGCCTTTGGCGATGGAACTATTACGGGTGAACGAATTGCCAAGGCGCTGACCCAATTTGTGGGGATGATCGTTTCCGCGAATTCTACCTATGATAAAATGAAGAGGGGTGAAGCCAGCTTCAATTCTTCGCAACTTGCCGGCTATGAATTGTTCAAGTCGCACTGCACGAGTTGCCATACGGAACCGTTGTTTACTGATTTCACCTATCGCAATATAGGTCTGCCTCATCGTAATTTTCATGAAGATGCCGGTCGTATGCGGGTTACCGGCAGTGCTTCAGATTCGTTGAAGTTCAAAGTACCTTCGCTACGCAATGTAGGCATCACTTCATACTACGCTCATGATGGAAGATTTGCCGGAATAACCGAAGTGCTCGATCATTACACTTCAGGCATCGTTTCAACTCCTACGCTGGACCCGTTGCTGCAATCTCCCATGCAGTTAACAAACCTGGAGAAGTTCTACATCATGGAATTCCTGTTCACCTTGAACGATAGCGCCATGGTAGCCGACAGGAGGTTCTCGGCCGATTAATGATATGGGTGCATCTGTCATCTTCGCCATGTCGCGATTTTGCTATCTTCGCGCCCATTATGGCTACAGACAGTAATAGATTTCAATCAATAATTTCTCATTGTAAAGAATACGGCTTCATTTTCCCCTCCAGCGAAATATACGACGGTTTGAGTGCTGTATATGATTATGGGCAATGGGGTACTGAGTTAAAGAGAAACGTGCGTGATTACTGGTGGAAGAACATGACCCAGCTGAATGAAAATATTGTGGGAATTGATGCAGCCATCTTTATGCATCCAACAACCTGGAAAGCCAGCGGCCATGTTGACAATTTCAGCGACCCGATGATCGACAATAAAGACAGCAAAAAAAGGTATAGGGTCGACCACCTGATTGAAGCTCAGGCCGATGAAATGGAAAAATCGGGCGATGCCGCCGGAGCAAGTGCTTTGCTGGCAAGGATGGATGAATTACTCGCAGCCAACGACCTTGATGGAATTAAAAAACTGATCGAAACATTCAATATAAAATGTCCGGTAAGCGGAACATCAAACTGGACAGATGTTCGCCAGTTCAACCTGATGTTTTCAACCCAATTGGGTAGCCTTAGCGATGAAGCGAGCGAAATATACCTCCGGCCGGAAACAGCCCAGGGAATTTTTGTAAACTTCCTGAACGTGCAGAAAACCGGGAGGATGAAGATTCCATTCGGTATCGCACAAGTAGGTAAAGCATTTCGCAATGAAATTGTAGCACGGCAGTTCATTTTTCGAATGCGCGAATTTGAGCAGATGGAAATGCAGTTCTTCATCAGGCCCGGCACACAGAAAGAGTGGTACGAGCACTGGAAGGAAGAGCGCATGAAATGGCACCTTGGCTTAGGTATTCCAAAGGAAAAGTTCAGATTTCACGACCATGTGAAGCTGGCGCATTATGCCGACGCTGCCTGTGATATCGAGTATGAATTCCCGATCGGGTTTAAGGAGGTGGAAGGTATACACTCACGTACTGATTTCGATTTACGCAACCACCAGGAGTATAGCCGGAAAAAGATGACCTATCACGATCCGGAGCTGAACCAAAGCTATATCCCATACGTCATAGAAACCTCTATCGGTCTTGACCGCACCGTGATGATGCTGCTGAGCGAGGCTTTTGAGGAGGAGGATCTTAGCACTGCGGAAAAGAAAGATTCAAGAACCGTTCTTCGTTTCCCGGCGCACCTCGCACCTATCAAACTCGCCATACTACCACTTACCAAAAAAGATGGACTGCCCGAAATTGCAAGGGAGATCATGAACACCTGCAAGACGAAGTTTAAATGTTTTTATGAAGACAAAGACACCATCGGTAAGCGCTACAGGCGAATGGATGCAATAGGCACGCCATTCTGCATAACGGTAGATCATCAGACAAAAGAAGACAACACTGTAACTATCAGGCACCGCGATTCCATGAAGCAGGAGCGCATCCCGATTGCTGAGATAAGCGTATTTGTAGCGAAGAGCCTCATTTAGTGGCTCGTCAATTGCATAGATTTTGTTATCATCAACCGGGGTATATGATTGTGTTTGTGTTGAATATTAATGTGCTGGCTCTGCTTGCAATTGTAATTGCTGCATTTGCAGCCGGATTTCTGCTGCGTAGCGCACAGCTTCGCAGGAACAGGAGCAAAATTCGCGAGCTTGAGGAAGAGATGCTTAACAACCATGCAAGAATTCTCGACCTGGAAAGGAGCCAGGCATTGCTGAAGAAGAATCTCGAAAAATCTTCGCCCCAGCACTAACCGTAGAGTTCCTGGTGTATTGATTTGCGGTCGTAACCCAGGGCCTGGATACGTTGTTTGGCTTCATCAATCATCGCCTTCCATCCGCATAAATAAAAATAAGCCGGCTTTAATTCGCCGTTGGTGGATTGTTCGCGACAAATCTCTTCGTACACCGCATGTACATACCCTTTGCGAAGTCCTTCAGCGTCGTTCTCCCTCGAATAGGTAGGTATGTACCTGAAGGAGTTGATTTTGCCTTCCATTTCCTTCATTTCAGCATTATAGAGACTGTCGCATAAAAGCCGGCAGCCGAAAATCAGGTAGATGTTCTGATGAGGCACATTATTAAGGAAAATGTGATGTGCCATGGAACGAAAT
>JAFAGE010000359.1 GCA_023423015.1 Bacteroidota bacterium | reverse complement strand
CCTTTCACCTCTCACCTCTCACCTTTCACGTCTCCCGTCTGCCGTTTCCCGTTTTTCTTCTATCTTTCGCCCATGCCTCACCTCGGTCTGATCCGCGAAACAAAAGTACCAGCCGACAACCGGGTTGCTTTTACCCCTGCCCAATGTAAGTGGATAATCAACAATATCCCGGGTACTTTTATTACTGTACAATCATCGCCCGACCGGTGTTTTACCGATCGCGAGTACGAGTCTGCCGGAATCACCGTAAGCAAAGATCTTAGCCACTGCGACATCCTATTTGGAATTAAAGAGGTCAGTATCGACGAACTGATTCCGGAAAAGACATACCTGTTCTTCTCTCACACCAAAAAGAAACAACTCTACAACCAAAGATTATTTCGTGCGCTATTGGATAAGAAAATCACGCTGATCGACTATGAGTGTATGGAGCACGACGACGGGCAACGCATCCTGGGCTTTGGTTTTTTCGCGGGTATCGTTGGTGCACACAATGGCATCATTGCATATGGAAACCGCACCGGTGCTTACGCGCTTGAACGCGTTTATAAACAGCGCAGTTTTCGTGAATTGATACATACTTATTTTGGTTTGCGACTTCCTCAGATCAAAGTGGTAATTACCGGTTCAGGCCGGGTGGCGCACGGAATACTCGAAGTGATGAACCTGATGGAAATATTCGAGGTAGAGCCTACTGAGTTTTTATCGCGCGATTTTCCTTACCCGGTGTTCACACATCTGAAAGGCGCAGATTTGTATCGTCCAACATCAGGTGGAAAGTATAACCGCGACGAGTTTCACGAGAATCCTGCATTGTACCAGAGCCAGTTTACCCCTTATACAAAACAGGCCGACATTCTCATGAACGGTATTTACTGGGATGAAAATGTGCCGCGTTTGTTTGAAAAAAGCCAGGTTGCCGAACCGGATTTCAGAATTACCACGATTGCTGATATAACCGACGATAAAAACGGTTCTGTACCCATTAACATGGGTGATGCCACAATTATCGATCCGGTTTACGGTGTTGATAAAAAGACGCTCGAAAAAACCGAGCCTTATCTTGAAACTTCCGTCGATGTGATGGCAGTAGGGAATCTGCCCAATGAACTTCCCCGGGATGCATCAAGATTTTTTGGAGAACAACTCATCAAGCATATACTTCCCGATCTTACCGGTAATGGCTCACCTGTAATCGAACGCGCAACCATGGTGAGAAAAGGCATGATTACGCCGGCTTTTGAATACCTGAAGGAATATGCAGGTATGTGAGACGGCAAACGGCAGACGTGAAAATGGAAGGTTACCTTGCACTCACCTTCACATTCAATTCATCGTGCAATCCTGCCTGGTGACGATAATAAGCAGTGATCGCAATCATGGCAGCATTGTCGGTGCAATACTGAAATGCGGGTATATAGGTATTCCAATCATACCGTTTGCCCATATCCGTTAGATCGCTTCGTAGCTGGCTGTTTGCAGATACCCCGCCTGCAATACAAATCTCTTTTATACCGGTTTCGATTGACGCTCTGCGTAATTTATTGAGAAGTATTGAAACAATCCGGTGCTGGACCGACGCACAGATGTCGTTTATGTTCGCTTTAATAAATCCCTCCTCTTGTTGTTCAGCATCGCGGATAAAATAGAGGATGGCCGTTTTAAGTCCACTGAAACTGAAATCCAGCCCGGGAATCTGCGGTTCGGGAAAAGAAAAACGTTTTGCGTTTCCCTGCTTTGCATAAGTATCTATCAGGGGTCCGCCAGGATAGGGAAGACCCAAAAGCTTGGCGGATTTATCAAAAGCTTCACCAGCTGCATCGTCCATCGATTTACCAATAACTTCCTGATCTAATGCAGAACGGCAGAGAACAATCTGCGTGTGTCCGCCACTAACCGTGAGACATAAAAAAGGAAACGAAGGACGCGGTTCATCAATCAGGTTGGCCAGCACATGAGCCTGCATATGGTTTATTGCAATAAGCGGGATATTGAGCGCAAGTGAAAGAGACTTTGCAAATTGACTTCCAACCAGCAACGAGCCGATAAGTCCGGGCGCCCGGGTAAATGCGACCGCACTGAGGTCTTTCAGGGAAATGCCTGCTTTGCGAAGTGCAGCATCTACCACCGGTACTATATTCTGCATGTGAGCTCGCGAAGCGAGCTCGGGTACAACGCCTCCGTATTCTGCGTGAATCGTCTGGTTGGCGATAAAGTTTGAAAGGATTCTTCCATCGGTACATACCGCTGCAGAGGTTTCATCGCAGGAAGATTCGATGGCTAGTATGTTTACACTCATGACTTATTTCGATCTTATTGCGACAACCGGATCCATCCTGGCTGCCACGGAAGCAGGGATAATGCCGGCAAGCACGCCCACCAATACACAAATACCGATGGCCAGCAACATAATGTCGAATGAAATAAATAGCGGGAATCCTAAAGCTACGGTAACAATCTTGGTAAGAATAAATACGAGTAACAAACCAATCAAGCCACCGAGGATACAAAGGAAAGCCGACTCAAGCAGAAATTCTGTGAGGATGGTTGAGCGTTTCGCTCCGAGTGCTTTCTTCAAACCAATTTGTGAAGTTCGTTCACGTACGGTTACAAACATGATGTTGGCTACGCCAAACATTCCGACAATTAAAGACAACGCCGCAATTGCCCATCCACCGATACTCACATTTGAGGAAAGCTCGCTGATGAATTTGCTGAATGAATCAATATCGTTGAGCGAAAAATTATTTTCCTGCGAAGGTTTTAGTTTTCGCAACGAGCGCATGGCTCCGGTCAATTCGTCGAGCAACATGGCAGTGGGCACATTATCTTTTCCCTGAACAATGATTTTCGGATTGGCATACTTTTCCGGCACCAGTTGCGTGAGAGCCCGGTCGGGCATCATGATACAATTGTCGAAGTTCCACATTTCAAGAATGCTCTTGCCCTGCTTCCTGATCACACCAACAACGATTGCGATTTTATCGTTCTTCAACTTAACCTGTTTACCAACGGCGTTTTCCGGTTTGCCGAAAAGTTCAGTAGCAACAGTGTTGCCGATAATTATCGAATTCGTTATCTGCCCAAAGTCGCGATCCTGCAGGCTTCTGCCGAATGCCACTTCTACAGGCTGTATACCGAAGAATTGTTCTGAGATTCCGTAATAGCTTACGTTCCTGATAATGGAGTTTCCATATTCAATGGCATCGTTGATATCCATCTGGAACACCACGTTTCCGGCTGCCGGAACCTTGTTCCGGATCATTTCAACTTCTGTGGATTTCGGCTCGGGACGATTTACATATTTCCACCAGGGGTATTCATCACCTCCGCTGTATTCCCATTTGTCGATGTATACAGTGTTGTTACCAAGACTCTTGATATCGTTTTGTATTGCCTGTTCCAGGCTGTTTACGGTAGATAGAACGCTGATGATACAAAAGATCCCAATGGTAACTCCGAAGAGTGACAAAAACGTACGAAGCTTGTTCGACCTGAATTCTTCAAGCGCCATTTTGAAGCTGCTGAATATGATCGAAACAAATTTCATCCTGAATAAATCAAAATGAAGATAACGCTATTTCGCCAAGGCTGGTCTCTTCTTAAGTGATTCACCTGAACTTGCATTCGGGTTAATATCTCCCAAAGGCTTGTTCCGGGCGAAGTCTACGAGAATCGGCGCCGCAACGAAAATGGATGAGTAAGTACCTGTTACCACACCGAGGAGCATAGCGAATGCAAAACCTTTAGTCACTTCTCCACCTACCAGGAATAGCGTGAGAATGGTAAGGAATACCGTGAATGAGGTCATGATTGTTCTGCTCAATGTATGGTTGATAGCCGCATTGATGATACTTGCCTTATCGCCCGTTCTGTGTTCATGGCTGTACTCACGGATACGGTCATACACAACCACTGTATCATTCATGGAGAAACCGATAACCGTCAATATCGCAGCGATGAAGTGCTGGTCAATTTCAAGCGGGAACGGTACAATATCCTTAAAGAAAGAGAATACGATAAGAATGATCATCACGTCGTGACCCAATGCCACCAGCGTACCCAGGGAGTAGCGCCAGTCGCGGAAACGGATGAAAATGTAAAGGGCTATGATCAGGAGCGACCAGAAGGTTGCCCATTGCGCCCCCGTCTTAAGGTCGTCTGATATCGTTGGATCCACGCGTTTTGAACCCTGAATTGATCTTGTTGCAAATTGTTCGTACGACACATCGCCGAGTAAAGGTTGCAAACCTGCATATAATGTTTTCAACACTGCAGAGTCAGCTCTCTTTCCTTCTTCGTTGATCATGTAGTCCGTCGTGATATCAAACTGGTCGCCAGTAGTACCATACGACTTCACGCTTGGAGCTCCTTCGAAAACCGTTTCCAGTGCTGTACGAACTTCCTCTGAAGTATGTGGCTTATCGAATTGCACCACATAGCTCCGTCCACCGCTAAATTCAACACCTTGTTTGAATCCGTTAAAGAATGCACCAATGCCTAAAGCGAGTACAACTGCAGAGATCACGTATGCTACCTTGCGGTATTTGATGAAATTGTAGTTCGCATTGCGGAATATTCTTTTTGAAGCAGAAGTGAAATACTTGAAGTGCCTGTCTTTGTTCATGTAAGCATCGGTGATCAAACGCGACACCAGAATACCGCAGAATAAGGACAGCAGGATACCCAGTATCTGTGTTGTTGCAAAACCGAGTACCGGTCCCAGTCCATAAATAGCCAGGATGATTGCGGTTAACAAAGTGGTGATATGCGCATCCAATACAGGAGGTAACGATCTCGAATAACCGAGTTTCACCGCCTGCTGGTGACTTGCTCCACGCCCAAGTTCGTCTTTGATACGTTCGAATATGATTACGTTCGTATCAACGGCCATACCGATGGTCAACACCAGACCTGCGATACCCGGGGCTGTGAGCGTAGCATTTAAGGCACTTAAAACACCTACTGTAAACAGCAGGTTCAGAATGAGCGCAATATTGGCAACTATACCTGCAGTGTTGTAATAAACAATCATCAACAGGAAGATGATCACAAATGAAATGGTAAATGACAGTACACCACCACGTACGGCTTCTTCACCCAGTGTAGGTCCAACTACCTGGTCCTGTACAATACGCGCTGGTGCTTCGAGTTTACCTGCCTTGAGGATATTCGCAAGATCCTGCGCTTCGTTTACGACCAGTTGAGTGTTGCCTTGTGCACCACGACCCATGGTGATGCGGGAGTTACCTCCTTCAATTTTTTCGCTGGCAACCGGAGCGGAGTAAACGATGTCATCGAGCACAATAGCAATCGGTCTTCTTTCGCGGGCCGACCTTTCAGTCATCTGTGCCCAGGTTCTTGCACCTGCGCTGTTCATGCTCATGTTTACCAACACTTCGTTGGTAATCGGGTCGAAGCTTTGTTCGGCACTCTCAATGGCATTACCTTCTATTAGAGCCCCTTCTTTACCGGGAATTGTTTGAATCGCATACAGATCGAGGAAGTTCAGCAGTTTTCCTTCCTGGTCTCTTTCCTGTTTGCCCCATACGAATCTTGCATTGGGAGGAAACGATGATGCTACAGCCGGAATTCTGAGATAAGCATTAACCTTCGCTGTATCGCGGATGAGACTCCGGCCAATTGATGAACCAAATAATTGCCTGCCGGATTCGTCCTGGTATGGCTGCTGAGGCATCAGCACCCTGAACAATGGGTTGGCGCGGTTTGCAAGAGCCGCACTGTCAGTTTGATTTGCAGTTGCAGAGTCGGCATCTGCCAATGCAGCCGCAGCTGAATCGCGTGTACCGCCGCCATCAGAACCATAGATGGCTGTTTCCACTGCCTTATCGGCATTTTGCAAGCCGGATACCATTGCAGCATCATTCAGCGTAAATACTTCAAAAAACTGGAGGTTCGCTGTCGATTGTAAATATCTTCTTACACGTTCGGGATCAGTAGCACCCGCGAGCTCTACGGTGATGATACCTTTGTTCTCATCGAGGCTGATGTTAGGCTGGGCTACGCCGAATTTGTCAATACGTTTCTGCAATACCTGGTAAGTCTGCTGCATAGCGGCATTTGCCTGCTGGCGGATATAATCAAGCACAGCCTGGTTCGATGCAATGACGCTTAACTTATTTCTTGTGGCATTCGCAAACAGGCCGGCAAGACGGCCATTCGGGTTCTGGTCAAGATATGAGGAGCCGAAAAGATCGATGAAGTTCTGGTCGCTGTTAAGTTTTCTGCGTTGTGCTTCCTGAATTGCACGTTGCAGAGCGGGGTCTTTCGGGTTGTTCGCCAAACCCCGGATCAGCCCGTCGAGAGCTACGTCCAGCGTAACGTTGATACCACCCTGCAGGTCCAGACCAAGCAGCAGTTCGCTTTCCTTGGCTTTCTGGTATGACTGACCCCACCAGGTAATTTTTTCATCCTTGGTGGAATCGAGAAGACGTTCAAGGCGTTCGTGGTAAAATTTGTACCCCGAATCCTGCAAATTCTGTAGAGTTTCTTTTTCTGCCAGCTTAAACGAGGGGAAGGCTCTTCTTGTTTGTTGTAACGCCTTCTCTTTCATTGCTTTTTCGTGTTTGTTCACGAACCAGGTGAAAGAAAGTTGGTATAAGGATATCAGGATCAGAAGAGCAGTAAAAATGCTGACCAGAACTCGCATTGAGGGTATAGTTTATTTTTTTGAGTTTGCGAAGATAGAATACTTTTGCGTCTCAAAAAAAAGCAACACCAGCAATGCAGTTATCACCCCGATTAGAACGTTTTGCCGAGCCGGAAACATTGAAAATGGCCAAGTTAGGCCGTGAACTCCGCAGCCAGGGCATCGATGTAATTGACCTCAGTCTTGGAGAACCCGATTTCGACACGCCCGAACACATTAAGAAGGCTGCGGTTAAGGCCGTGGAAGAGAACTGGAGCCATTATCCGCCGGTAGCCGGCTATCCTGAACTCCGGGAGGCTGTTTGCTACAAGTTGAAAAGGGACAATAACCTCGATTACAAACCCGAGAACATCGTTGTATCAACCGGGGCAAAACAAAGCCTCGCCAATGCGGTTTTTGCGGTTATCGACAAGGGCGACGAGGTGATCATC
>JAFAGE010000357.1 GCA_023423015.1 Bacteroidota bacterium | reverse complement strand
GCGCTTATTGATCTCGTTGATGTACTTCATAAATTAAGCCTGCAAAGGTACACAAGCCCGAAGATTATTCCGCGAAAGGAGACGACATGGAAACGCTGATTTGCCTGAATTAACGGAGTTTATACAGCGAAGGAAGTGCCGCAGCCGCAGGTTTTGCTGGCATTGGGATTGGTAAACGTGAACCCCCGGGCATTTAGTCCGCCTTGCCAGTCGACCTCCATTCCCATCAGGTAAATTCCATGAGCTTTATTCATGACGAACGTAATTCCATTTGCCTCATACACTTCATCAGTATCCTGCTTCTGGTCGAACCCCAGAATGTATGACAAACCGGAACATCCGCCACCTTTCACACCAACACGCAGAAATTGCGATTTATCGAATGACTCATCGTTCATCAACCTTTTCAACTCCTCAATGGCACCCGCACTAAAACTTACTGGCGCTGCTGTTGTTGTTTCCATACTGTAAAGATACGAAAATGGTCGCTCACGCGTTTTGGAGCAGGCAGGATTAGCATGCCAACAAGCTGAGTTTCACTTGATTTTAAGAAACCATGCCATTTTCAGTTATTTTACACCCGATTTCAAAACAAAATATCCCATGAGTACTCTTGAAGTGGTTGGAGCTGTTTTTATTGCCGTTGCACTGGGCGGCGCGCTCGCCTTCATATTCTGGCGCGAAAGAAGAAGAGCAAATACAGAAGACGTTCAAAGGGTAAAGAGTCCTGAACGCCAGGTTCAACCCCTGCAACTGCAACTCCAGGCATACGAGCGCCTGATCCTGCTGACCGAGCGCATTGCCCTACCCAGCCTCATAAACCGCGTTAACCAGCCCGGAATTTCGGGTAAGGACATGCAGATGATGCTCACGCACACAATACGGCAGGAGTTCGATCACAACATCACGCAACAGCTCTACGTAAGCCAGGAAGCATGGGAGGCGGTACGAAATCTTAAAGACCAGAACATTCACATCATTAACCAGGATGCCTCTTACCTGCCTCCCGACGTATCGGGCACTGAACTGAACAAACAGCTGCTGGAAATGCTGGTCCAGAATCCAAAAGCTTCGCTTCATCCGGTAGTTGCCGAAGTATTGAGTTACGAAGCAAAAAAACTTCTCCGTTAGTATTGGTTGCCACTGCTTTCAATGCATAACTATGCTGATTTTTTCCTCACCTTTGGCTGATGCCGCTATATAACGATTGGGGAATTGAAATAGACAATATTTATGGTCCTGATTCGCCTTACTATCAGCCACCCGGAGAACCAGCCGGAGAGTTTCCGTTTACAAGAGGCATCCAGGCAGATATGTACCGGGGCAAACCCTGGACCATGCGACAATATGCGGGTTTCAGCACCGCAGAAGAAAGTAATCGTCGCTACCAGTATCTCCTATCACATGGTGTTACAGGTCTTAGCGTAGCATTTGACCTGCCAACGCAGATTGGCTATAACAGTGATCATCAGCTTGCAGAAGGTGAAGTGGGCAAAGTAGGCGTTGCCATCGATAGCATCGAAGACATGCAGGCACTGTTTCACAACATCCGCCTCAACGAGGTAACAACTTCGATGACGATCAATGCCACTGCATTTATATTACTCGCTCTTTATGTTGCCGTGGCAAAGCAGCAGGGTGCCGACTTACAGAAAATTTCCGGCACCATTCAAAACGATATATTAAAAGAATATGCGGCCCGGGGAACATACATCTATCCTCCTAAACCTTCGATGCGCATCATCACTGACATCTTTGAATGGTGCAGCCGCGAACTTCCAAGATGGAATACCATTTCCATTTCAGGATATCACATTCGCGAAGCCGGCAGTACTGCGGTACAGGAAATTGCATTCACACTCAGTAATGGCAAAGCATACGTTAAGGCAGCACTGGAAAAGGGACTAGACATAAATATTTTTGGAAAACGCCTGTCGTTTTTCTTCAATGCACACAACAACCTGTTTGAAGAAGTTGCCAAATTCAGGGCTGCACGCCGCATGTGGGCGAAGATGATGAAAGAACTAGGTGCAACGGATCCACGGGCAATGATGTTGCGTTTTCATGCACAAACAGGAGGAAGTACGCTAACGGCGCAACAACCTTTGAATAATATTTCGCGCGTTACACTACAGGCGTTGGCCGCGGTTTTGGGTGGTACTCAATCGCTGCACACTAACGGATATGATGAAGCATTGAATTTACCTACCGAAGAAGCGGCAGCGATTGCTTTACGTACGCAACAGATCATAGCTCATGAAAGCGGTGCAAGTGAAACTGCTGATCCACTTGGCGGAAGCTACTATGTAGAATCACTAACAAATGAAATGGAGCGTGAAGCTTCCCAACTAATTGAACGAATAGACAGGATGGGTGGCAGCGTAAATGCAATTGAGCAGGGTTTTATCCAGGAAGAAATTGCAAGAAGCGCATACAGTTTTCACCGCAAAGTGGAAACAGGGGAAAAGATCATTGTAGGTGTAAATAAATACCAGGCTGGTGACGTTTCGGGCGCAGGCCGTTTTCGCATCGACGATTCAATACGCGAGCAGCAAAAGAAAAAAATCGAAGAATTAAAGTTGAGACGCGATCCTGCGAAGGTTGACAATATACTTCAATCGCTGAATGATCATGCAAGCGGTGGGGAAAACATCATGCCCATCGTTATTGAAGCAGTTGAAAACCTGGTGACACTTGGCGAAATCGCCGATACGCTGAGAGAAGTGTTTGGAGAACATGGGACGTGAGAGGTGAGAGGTGAGAGGTGAGCGGTGAAAGGTGAGAGGTGAGAAGTCTCCGCTCTCCGTTCTCCGCTCTCCGTTCTGAAGTCGCTCTCCGCCCTTATTTCTTCTTCTCCTTCGCCCAGGTATCTCTCAGTGTGGCGGTGCGGTTAAAGATCAGTTTGTCCGGCGTCGAATTTTTATCGGGATAAAAATATCCTTTCCGTAAAAACTGGTAACGTTCGCCCTTATTTGCCGAAGCAAGAGCAGGTTCCGCAATCGCTTCCACTACCTGCAATGAATCAGGATTTATGTAATCTTTAAAATCACCTTCTTCCGAAGACGGATCTTCTACCTTGAACAGCCGGTCGTATAATCTTACTTCTACCTTGCTGGCATGCGGCACGCTCACCCAATGCAAAGTACCCTTCACGTTAATGCCCGACTGGTCGGCCCCGCTGCGACTTTCAGGTATGTGTGAACACCTCACTTCCACAACTTCACCCTTTACATTTTTTATTACTTCTTCGCAACGGATAATGTAGGCACTTTTCAACCGCACCATATTGCCGGGTGATAAGCGGAAATATTTTTTTGGAGGATTTTCCATAAAATCTTCCTTCTCGATATATATCTCGCGCGAGAATGGAATAGAACGGGTGCCGCTGTTGGGGTCTTCCGGATTTTCTTCCCCTTCTATTATTTCTGTTTTTCCTTCCGGGTAATCCGTGATTACAACTTTCAGGGGATCAAATACCACCATGCGACGTAGCGCAACTTTGTTAAGATGTTCGCGAACGAAAAACTCGAGAAGTCCTACATCGATCAGGTTTTCTCTTTTTGCCACCCCGATCCGGTCGCAAAAGTTCCGGATAGCTTCGGGAGTATATCCTCTCCTCCTCATACCGCTTATTGTGGGCATGCGTGGATCATCCCATCCCTCCACATAGTTATCATTTACCAGTGTCAGCAATTTGCGTTTGCTCATTACCGTGTAGGTAAGGTTCAATCGCGCCATTTCGTATTGACGTGAAGGATAGATATCGAGCTGTTCAATATACCAATCGTAAAGTGGGCGATGTGGAACAAATTCGAGAGTGCATATAGAATGTGTAACGTTCTCGATGCTATCACTCTGTCCATGTGCAAAATCATACATGGGATAAATCTTCCACGTGTCGCCGGTGCGGTGATGTTTTACATTTTTGATCCTGTACATAATCGGATCGCGCATGTGCATGTTCGGCGATGCCATATCGATTCTTGCACGCAATGTTCTGCTGCCATCTTCGAATTCACCATCGCGCATGCGCCTGAAAAGGTCGAGATTCTCTTCTACTGAACGGTTCCTGTATGGACTTTCTTCACCAGGTTCTGTTGGCGTACCCTTCATACGGGCTATCTCCTCTGAAC
>JAFAGE010000023.1 GCA_023423015.1 Bacteroidota bacterium | reverse complement strand
TCACCTTTCACCTCTCACTTCTCACTTCTCACGTTCTCCACCATTTCCTTCGTCATTGCCTGCAGATTGAATTCGGGTTTCCAGTTCCAGTCGCGGCGCGCAACGGAATCATCGATGCTTTGTGGCCAGCTTTCTGCGATGGTTTGCCGGTAATCGGGCTTGTAGGTTATTTTAAATTCCGGGATATGTTTCTGAATCTCTGCTGCGAGTTCGCCCGGAGAAAAACTCATTGCAGATAAATTGTATGAAGTACGTATGCTGATGTTTTGCATGGGTGCTTCCATCAATTCGATTGTTGCACGGATGGCGTCGGGCATATACATCATCGGCAGGTAAGTGTCTTTTTTCAGGAAGCAGGTGTAATGTTTATTTTCTTCTGCTTCGTGAAATATTTCTACTGCATAGTCGGTCGTGCCTCCACCAGGAGAAGACTTGTAGCTGATTAATCCCGGGTAACGCAAGCTTCGCACATCAACTGCGAATCGCTGGTGATAATAATTGCACCAGAACTCTCCTGCATATTTACTGATGCCATATACCGTTGTCGGCTCAATAATGGTTTGTTGGGGGCAATTAACTTTTGGAGACGTAGGACCAAAAACAGCAATGCTGCTTGGCCAGTAGACTTTATGCAGGTGTTCTTCTTTTGCAATGTCGAGCACGTTGAGCAATCCCTGCATATTGAGATTCCACGCGAGATTTGGGTTTTTCTCACCTGTTGCGGAAAGCATGGCTGCGAGAAGATAGATCTGAGTGATGTTTTGCCTGATTACCTGCACATGAAGCATTTCCTTGTTCATGATGTCGAGCGGCACATAAGGACCGGTTCCTTTCAGGTTATCATTTTCTTCACGAAGGTCGGAGGCGATCACATTCGCGCCACCATAGATTTTGCGGAGTGCAAGGGTAAGCTCAACGCCTATCTGACCCGATGCACCGATAACGAGGATTTTTTCTTTAAGCACAAGCGAAAATAATAAATGGTGAGCGGTGAAATGCGAAAGGATATTTTTTATTGACTCCATCCTCCATCCTCCACCCTCCACCCTACGGCCCTTGTGTTTGCCTTTCCTATCTTTGCAGGATGGAAAAATTTCTGAGAGACCTTTTTTCAGGACAGTCGTATGATGAGAAAAATTTTTTTCTCATTGCCGGGCCTTGTGTAGTAGAATCGGAAGATTTATTGACTGAAGTAGGCGAAAAAGTTTCACGCATCTGCAAAAACCTGGGCATTCCCTATATTTTCAAATCATCGTACCGCAAAGCAAACAGAACCAGCGCCGGTTCGTTTACGGGTATCGGTGACGACAAAGCTCTCTCACTCGTACAAAAAACAGGACAGCGATACAAAGTTCCTACCACGTCCGACATTCACGCGCACGACGAAGCGGCCCCTGCGGCGGAGTTTGTAGACATACTTCAGATACCGGCATTTCTGTGCAGGCAAACCGACCTGTTGCAGGCAGCAGCTGTTACAGGAAAAATTGTAAATGTGAAGAAGGGACAGTTCCTGAGCGGTGAGTCGATGAAATTCGCTGTTGAAAAAATAAGAGCAGCAGGAAATGACAAGATCATCCTTACTGAACGCGGAACAACATTCGGCTACCACGACCTGGTGGTGGATTTCCGAAACATCCCGACCATGAAGAAACTCGGTGTTCCCGTAGTGATGGATTGCACTCACAGCCTTCAGCAGCCAAACCAGGTAAGTGGCGTTACAGGCGGAAATCCCGAAATGATCGGAACGATTGCAAAAGCAGCAATTGCAACCGGTGCTGATGGTTTGTTTATAGAAACACATCCCAACCCCGCAGTTGCAAAAAGCGACGGAGCAAACATGCTGAGGCTGGAATTGCTGGAAGGATTACTTAGAGAATTGGTGGAACTTAGGAAAGCAGCAATTAAGGGCGGAGGATGGAGGGCGTAGGAAAGAAAAATAATCCTTTCACCTTTCACTTTTCACCGCTCACCTTACTGATACCAAAGTGGATTTCGGCGAACAGCATTGATGTACCGCTTCATATTCATCCAGAAAGCCAGGATGAAATAAACAATCAACGGAGAGCCCATCGTCAGAAAAGAAATATAGATGAACCACGTGCGGATACGTGTAACTGAGATGCCGATGCGCTCACCGATTGCCGTGCATACACCGAAGAGTTTCCACTCTATAAAATACCTCAGCCGGTTCATGTTACGAATTTAAATAAATTAATTCTGAGGCACAAGATTGCCTCCCGCTATCAATTTTATTTTAGATAAATTTGCACCAAAATTTGAACACTTATTTAAAACCCGAATAGATGGTATTTGATCTGGACTTAATCAGGAAAGTATACGAAAGGATGCCGCGGAAAATAGACGAGGCAAGAACGCTTACGGGAAAACCGCTGACGCTCGCAGAAAAAATCCTTTACTCTCACCTCTACAAACCCGCCCCGGCGGCATTTGACCGCGGTAAGGATTATGTAGATTTTGCTCCGGATCGGGTAGCCATGCAGGATGCAACGGCCCAGATGGCCCTTCTGCAGTTTATGACCTGCGGGCGCGCCAAAGTTGCGGTTCCATCTACCGTACACTGCGATCACCTGATCCAGGCCAAATCGGGTGCCAAAGAAGACCTGGCAGCCGCCCTCGACATCAACAATGAAGTGTTCAGTTTTCTTTCCTCTATTTCCAACAAATACGGCATCGGCTTCTGGAAACCGGGAGCCGGTATCATTCACCAGGTGGTTCTTGAAAATTATGCCTTCCCCGGAGGTATGATGATCGGAACGGATAGCCACACCCCCAACGCCGGCGGTCTCGGTATGATTGCCATCGGTGTGGGTGGAGCCGACGCGGTAGACGTTATGGCGGGCCTTCCCTGGGAACTGAAAATGCCCAAACTTATTGGTATAAAGCTAACCGGCAAAATGAGCGGTTGGACAGCCCCGAAAGACGTTATCCTTCGCGTAGCCGGAATTCTCACCGTTAAAGGAGGAACCGGTGCAATCGTGGAATACTTTGGCGAAGGCGCCGAAAGTATGAGCGCCACCGGTAAAGCAACCATTTGTAACATGGGTGCAGAAATCGGGGCCACCTGCTCTTTGTTTGCATACGACCAAAAAATGGCAGAGTACCTCAAAGCAACCGGACGAGAAGAAGTGGCTGCCCTTGCCGATGGCGTGGCAGAGCATCTACGCCCCGATGCACAGGTATACGCCGACCCTGAAAAATATTACGACCAGCTGATCGAAATCAACCTGAGTGAACTTGAACCTCATGTAAACGGCCCATTCACTCCCGATCTCGCATGGCCCATCAGCCGCTTTGCTGAAGCCGTAAAGGTGAACGAGTGGCCTCAAAAGCTGGAAGTTGCCCTTATTGGCTCATGCACCAACTCTTCTTACGAAGACATCAGCCGCTCTGCCTCAGTAGCACGCCAGGCGAAAGCCAAGAACCTGAAAACAAGATCCGAGTTCACCGTCACTCCAGGAAGCGAAGTGGTTCGCTACACCGTAGAGAAAGATGGCCTTCTGCAGGCTTTTGACGAAATCGGCGGTGTAGTTCTCGCCAATGCGTGCGGACCCTGTATCGGGCAGTGGGCTCGCCACATCGACGATCCAAACAGAAAGAATTCCATCATAACATCATTCAACAGGAACTTCGCGAAGAGAAACGACGGCCTCGCCTCGACTCACGCGTTTGTAGCCTCTCCCGAAATCGTTACCGCATTTGCAATAGCAGGTGACCTCACGTTCAACCCGCTTAAAGACAAACTGCGCAACGAAAATGGCGAAGAGGTGATGCTTGATGAACCAACCGGATATGAATTACCACCTCATGGATATTC
>JAFAGE010000285.1 GCA_023423015.1 Bacteroidota bacterium | reverse complement strand
GCTTTGTATGGATCATTAGCTTGCACAAAAGAGTTGTATAAGCTATCCAGTGACTTATGTTCGCGTTTTGCGGTAACTAAATCTCCCGTTCTGGAAGAGCCCAACGAACGCGCAAAATGTACGATAGCCGCCTGCCACCCGAATTGTTTCCATGGAACTTTCTCGTTGAATTCCAAAGCTGCCGCCTGTTGCCACAACCTGTTTTCGAGTATATACCGCGCGGGAATCGTTGCAAAGGCATATGCAACTTTAAAATTCATTGGACTTACAGTTTCGATTGTGTCGAGGTAATGTATTAAACGTTGCACTTCGTAGTTGTTCCCCTGCTGCAGGTAGGCATAAACCAGGTAATCGAGTGCGTGTAATTCTTCGTCCCAGTGACCAGCAATTCCGGCCGTTTGCGCGTAACACTTCGCAGCATCGACAGAAGCAAGGTTCGATTGGATACTTTCATCCCACATACCTAATCGTGTGAATATATGCGATGGCATGTGTAATGCATGAGCCGATGATGGGGCAACCGATGCATATTTGTTTGCCATTGGTATTGCCGCTGAAGCGAGTTCCGGGTAATCGTTTGCATGTATGAGGTAATGCACTATTCCGGGGTGATCGGGATACTTTTTATATAAACTTTCGAGAATGCCGTTTGCTTTCTTTTGTTGGACATATGATTTATCAGCAGGATCTGCGGCAGCAAGCATCGATAAAGCATAAAAGATCTTTGCTTCGTCGTCGTCTGGAAATTGTTCCGCTACTTTCTCACTTGCCTTTTCAAAAGCCTTTGCGCGATTTGGGTGACTGGTTGTTTGATAGTTTGTATAGAAAGCTGCTATTGCGGAAATAAAGGCCTTTTCTTTCTCGGACTTTTCCAGGGAATGTGCGATATAGATGGCTTTGCTGCCTTTTTGTAGTTCAGCGTTTGAAGGTGGCGTCCACAGCGGATGAAAGTTTGCCATTGCCACACCCCAATAAGCCATCGCGCAAGCTGGTTGTTCGTCGATAATGTCGGCAAACACTTTTTCCGCTTCGTCGTATTCAAATGAATGCAGGAGTTTAACACCAAGGTTAAATTTTTCTTTCACCTGCTCACTCGAAATGTCAAACCTTACATTGCCGAATTGTTGTTCGGCAGAACCGCAAGAAATCAGTTTGCCGCGTTTCAGATTTATGTCGTTGATAAGTTCCTTCGAAGGAATTTTATTATTTCCACGGCAGGAAAAGAGAAAAACAACAACTATGGCGGTTCTGAATAAAGGAATATTCATAACCCGAAGTTTGTGGTGAATGGAAGAGTTCAAAGGTAGGGCATATGGGTCGACTAAGATTAAGGAGCAGAAGGAGAAAGAGAAAGAGAGCGAGTATGAGAAACAGAAACAGAAGGAGAAACAGACGTCTGCCGTCTGCCGTCTCACGCCTCACGTTTGCCGTCTCACAATCCCAACGCCTGCAGCACTTCCTTATCAACGGTGAAATTGCTCCTGTCCTCGCCAGTGTAGTCGATAAATCCAAAACCTTCATCCATTTCCCACATCGCCCAGCCGAATCCAAATTTCTCAAGCGTTGACCTGAGGTCGTAAATGCACTGCAACCGCGATTCGCGGGGAGCATAGGTTTTATAACTCCCAAACTCGTTACAGATGATAGCGGCTTTATTTGCTTTTCCCCAATCGTAGGCTTGCTTTATTACATTTTCCATCCGCTGTACATCCCAATTGTCGTCCCCATACCATGTCAGGTATTGTATTACATCTGCATCGGTTGAAGTATCAATGATGGGAGCTACAAGTTCCGGAGAGGAAGGGTAGGGCACGTTCCGCAGCTTGGCAACCGTGGCGTCTGTCCACGTAGCGCCCTGGTGGGTGAAGAAGAATGGTTCGTAGCAGTGGAAATTGTAAATGATATTTATTTGCTGGTAGGGTGTCAGCATTTTTAATCCTTCGATGCTGTTCCACCCTTCACCGCCAACGATAATGAAGTGATCCGGGGTTTCTGACCTTATTGCATCTACCAGCTTCTTTTGAACCGGCATCCACCACAGGCGGTTTACTGATGCGGGTAAACTTCCATTGGATGCTACGTGCGGCTCGTTGTACACTTCGAAAAAAATCTGTGTTGTTGAATACTTCCTGAAGTGGTTTGCCATCGCTTTCCAGTATGCAGCAAGTTTATCCTGGTTCGCCGTATTTGTTGGTAGCGTTGATTCAAAAAGATCGCTTGCAGTGTGATAGTTGATGGTTACCGCGAGCCCATGATCAATGGCTTTCTGAACCGCCGACTCAACATGTACCAGGTTAGATGGTTTGAGCTGCGAAGGATTTCCCTGTTGGAATAAGATATTCTGACCGATCGGTATACGCACATATGTAAATCCTTTTGCCTTCAGCAACGCAAAATGTGCATCGGTAAATCGGGTGGCATATTGCTGCGGGTCGCTGTAGTCATTGAACCAGTTTGACAGATTAATGCCTTTTGATAGTGGCACACGAAAGGAAGAATCTGTCGTGCGTTCTACCCGTTCCGGAGGAGAAGGATCATTATTTTTCTTGCATGATGTGAAGAATACGATTGCTGCTACAAGCAGGATGCAGGTTTGGTTCCAGGATTTCATTGCACATTAAGATATACAAACGCTTGCAAAACAGCAAAACACAGGCTTTATAAGGCGGGCTTTTCGCTTATCTTGCGGGCCATTCTGTTCAACTGAAAACAAACCTGATGATGATGACAATTTTTAAGCGATTGGGTGTGGCCACCCTGGTAACTGTTGCATTGACAACTGCTTCTTATGCACAGAAAGTTGACCCTGAAAAGAAATTGAAGGAACTCGGTATCGAGCTGAAAAAGCCACCCACCCCGGTAGCGAACTACGTGCCTGCAGTACAAACCGGCAAACTGGTATTTTTAAGCGGACAAGGTCCTTTGCAGGACGATGGCAAGTTCATTACCGGCAAAGTGGGTTCCGATGTAACGATCGAGGAGGCTCAGAAAGCAGCCCGCCTCACCGGCATTCGATTGCTCGAAGCACTCAAGGGCCAGATCGGCGATCTCAACAAAGTAAAACGGATTGTAAAGGTATTAGGGATGGTGAATGCAATCCCCCAATTCGACCAACAACCGAAAGTGATGAACGGATTCAGCGACTTTATGGTTGAAGTATTCGGAGAAGCTGGCAAACATGCCCGTTCAGCTGTAGGTGTAGGTTCGCTGCCTTCGAATATTGCAGTAGAAATTGAAATGATCGTAGAATTGAAATAATTCTGCTACGAACGTTAATCACGATCGTGTTTCACCCAAACCAGGTCGTCGGTATTATATCCGATCGACCTGGCTTTTTCCAGGTATTCCTGTTTAATGTTTTCGGGCATGGTGCGCTCGCGTGAGAGCAACCACAAATATTTCAGGCTTTCACCAGCGATAAGTGCATACTTATATTCAGGATCCAGCGCAATTACATTATAGCCGGAATAAAAAGGACCGAAAAACGACACTTTCAGTTTAGCCTCTTCCGGTGAATCCACAAATTTTGCCTTTCCTTTTGCTTCATCCCACTTGGCTTTTGCTGTGTCGTAGCCACGGTTAACCACCTCGATGGTGCCGTTATCATTCAGCGTATATTGGGCAGTAGTATTGTTCAATCCCTTTTCGTACTTAAAATCAAGCCTCGCAATTTCATACCATTTACCTGCGTAACGTTTTACGTCGAACGGTTTAACCGCAGTAGCCCCCTGCGGAATAGTGCTTCCGCCGCACGATGTTAAACAAACTGTGGAAACCGCAGCCAGCACAACCATGCTGCCCAGTAAAATGTAACGTTCTCTATTCTCCATGTTCCTGATATTAATTAAATATAACTCTAAATATCATGCCCGCCGCTTTGAAGGATAGGAACAGTGTTCATGGCTATTCATACTAATTTGTTTATATTCACAAAAAAAATATCTCTGACGCGGGTATTTGTAATAACGCTCCTTTCTATTTACCTGTTCAATCTTTCGGGTTATTTCATTTATTACAAATATTTTATCTACCGATCCGACAAGCAGGCGATAATTGCACTGGATAATCGCTTGTATAACGAATCGGAGTTGATGGAGATAAAGATCCCGCTTAATCTTCCCTACCTCACCAGCCAGACCGAATACGAACGCGTAGACGGTGAATTGCAATACCAGGGCGTGTATTATAACTATGTTGAAAGAAAGATTAGTAATGACACGCTGTTCCTCAAATGCCGGCAGAACAACTTAAAGACTTCGCTGTATCGTAGCCTGAACGAGTACACCAAAAAAGCCAATGACATCCCCTCAGAGGACAAAGGTGGATCATCGGTCAAGAAGCCGTCGTTCGCCTATGAATATGTACAGCATTTCGCATCGTATGCCATCTGTTCGCCCGTCGAACCGGGAACAACATATGCGATAGCCCCGTTTGCCTCCATTTATTCACCGTATATAAACGACGCGTTTAAGCCTCCCCGCTTTTTAGTTGTGTCTTAATTGCCGGATTCGATGTCACCGGTAAACAAAGCCTGCTTTTTATGGCTTTCGTTAAATGTTTGTAATTATCTCAACTAACGCTTAAAGCATTCCCATGAAATATATTATGCCCGGAGCATTACGTTCCGGCGTTTGTTTACTTCTATTTATATCGTGCAACCTGGATTCGGCAACTAACACCAGCGATGACAATGGCACCCAGGCAATGAAGGAGTTGTTGACATCCATCTCGAAAAACAATTTTACACCCAAAAATGATTTCTGCTCCGCGGCAAAAATCCAGTACTTCCAGGCTTCTTTCTCTACAGCTAACAGTTTTCGCGATTCCGCTATGCTGCAGGTTCTGCTGACCAATGCACTCCTGGAACATGGCGACGAGCAGGAAGCTGTAAATATTGGTGAGAAGTTACTGGCTCGCTGCAGGAAAACCATGACTTTTCCGCCGCTTTCACTACTAAAGACAGTTGCCATTTCTTACCTGAGGCTTGGCGAAAGAGTGAACTGCGTAAACGATCATTCATCTGAATCGTGCATATTCCCGATACAACATGACGGAATTCAGAAGTTTACTTTTGGAACAGAAAGAGCAATTGAATTGTATCGTGAATTACTGAAGAGGAATCCAAACGATAGTGAAAGCCGCTGGCTGCTGAATGTGGCATATATGGCACTCGGGAAATATCCAAAAGGTGTTTCTCCGGATTTGTTGATCCCGGACCTGGGTTCCGATACACTGGCTGGTATAAAGCCTTTTACAGACCTCGCCGTACGAACCGGCCTGAATACGGAAAACATGGCGGGCGGTAGCATTATCGAGGATTTCGACAACGATGGATTACTCGACCTGGTTACCAGCAGCTGGGGGCTTGATCAGGGCATGCACTTTTGCAGAAACACGGGCAATGGTGCATTTGCAGATGTATCTGTTGCATCAGGATTAGCTCAGCTTACCGGGGGATTAAACTTAATGCAAACCGATTACAACAACGATGGGTTAAAAGACATCTTTGTTACCCGTGGTGCATGGATGAGAGACTTTGGAAAGCAGCCGAATTCACTTCTCAGAAATAATGGTGACGGCACATTTACCGATGTTACTGAAGCTAGCGGACTCTTAACATTTCATCCTACACAAACCGCCACCTGGGCCGATTTTAATGGCGATGGTTTCCTGGATGTATTTATTGGTAACGAAACTTCGCAGGGAAGTGAACCACATGCCTGTGAATTTTTCGTAAACAATAAGAATGGCACGTTTACCAATGTTGCCAAACAACTCGGTTGCGATTTCACCTACTATGTTAAGGGTGTAACTTCTGGTGACATCAATAACGATGGTAAACCCGATATTTTTATCTCGACCCTTGATGGCAAAAAAATACTATTGAGAAACGATAGCAGGGCTGGACAGATGGCGTTTACCGATATTGCCGCTGAAGCCGGACTTCAAAGAAATGCTACGCGTAGCTTCGCTACCTGGATGTTCGACTATGACAACGATGGCTGGCAGGATATTCTCTTTAACGGCTATCAATACGATAAGTCGCTCGCCTGGTATGCAGGCCGCGAACATCTGGAAACCCCACGTGACCGTTCAGGTGGTATATTTATATACCGCAATCTCGGAAACGGACGCTTCGAAGATGTGTCGGTGAAGTTGGGGCTAGATAAAGTAGTTTTCGCTATGGGAGCAAATTTTGGAGACATCAATAACGACGGTTATCCCGACCTATACTTCGGAACAGGTAACCCGTTGTATCAATCACTGGTTCCAAATAAGATGTTCCTGAACATAGCCGGCAAGCGGTATGCCGACATCACTTCTTCGGCCAGGGTAGGAAACCTTCAAAAAGGGCATGGCGTGTCGTTCGCCGACCTTGACTACGATGGCGACCAGGATGTGTATATTGAGATGGGAGGGGCGTACTCAGGCGACGCCTACCAGAATTCTTTGTATGTTAATCAGGGACAAAATGACAACCACTGGATAAAGATTTCGCTCGAAGGAACAAAGGCCAATAAGGCTGCAATAGGTGCAAGAATTAAAATCACCTTTGCAGAGAACGGAAATCTTCGCTCGGCGTACCGGGAATTAAATTCCGGGGGTAGTTTTGGAGCAAATCCACTTATGCAGCATGTTGGTATAGGACAGGCATTGGTGATTAAGTCGATCGAGGTTCAATGGCCGGGAAGCAATACAATTCAGCAGTTTGATAATGTTCTGGCCGACCAGCATATTGTTTTGAAAGAAGGCGAATCAACAGTGCAAACTATAAAACATACAAAGGTTGAGTTTACATCCTCCACTGCCGATGGTATAGGGTGCTCGCCGGTTCAGTTGCACAAACAGAATTGAAGATGAAGAAAATTTGTTTCGTTGCAGTGTTGCAGATATTTGTGTTTTCTCCTGTGCTGGCGCAAACAGGTAATGGCAGCAGCGAAATGGCTGAACTACTGGCAACGACCTGGCGAAAAAACCAGGATCCGCATAATCCGTTTGCATCTGCAGCGCGGATAAAACGTTTCACCAACGAACTGGCGAATGCCGTAAATATCCAGGATTCTGCAAAATGGGCATTCCTGCTTGTTAATTCGTGGCTCGAAGAGGGAGATGAGAAATCTGCAATAAAGATGGGCGAGTTCCTGCAGCAAAGGCTGCAGGAATTTGGCCAGGGTCCCATGCAGGTGGTGCGCCGCCACCTTGCACTTGCTTACCTGCGCGATGGCGAAAAAACCAATTGTGTACTCGATCATAATGGCGCATCCTGTATTTTCCCGATATCAGGCAGAGGAATTCAAACTCATAAAACAGGTTCTCAAAAAGCAATTGAATTGTACGAACAGGTTCTGGCAATTAACCCCAACGATCTTGAATCGCGTTGGTTGCTGAATGTGGCCTATATGGCTATCGGTGCTTATCCCGCTTCTGTACCGCAACAATACCTTATTCCAGATCTCGATAAGCCTTCCGCAGTTAATATCAAACCCTTTGAAGACATTTCAATGCAGATGGGATTGGATAAAAATAATCTCGCGGGAGGTAGCATTGTAGACGATTTCAACAACGACGGTCACCTCGACATTATCACCAGTTGCCTTCATCTGCATGAACCAATGTCGTACTATGAAAATAATGGCGATGGAACTTTTACCGACAAATCAGCTCAATCGGGAATCAACATATTGACAGGGGGTTTGAATCTTCTCCAGGGCGATTACAACAACGATGGATTTAAAGACGTGTTTGTATTGCGCGGTGCATGGTTGGCACAATATGGCGAACAGCCTAATTCGTTGCTACGCAACAATGGCGATGGCACATTTGCCGACGTTACCATCGAAGCAGGAATGCTTTCTTTCAAGCCAACACAAACAGGTACCTGGGCCGATTTTAATGGCGATGGCTGGCTCGACCTCTTTGTTGGTTACGAAACAATAGAAGGCGGAAAACCATATCCCTGCGAACTATACCTCAACAATAAAAACGGAACGTTCACAGAAATAGCGAAGGCTGCGGGCTGCGATATAACTCTGTACGTGAAAGCTGTATCGTCGGGCGACTTCGACAACGACAACAAGCCGGACATTTATATTGCAACACTTGGCGGTCAAAAAATTCTGTTGCGAAACTCAACAACGGAAGGTGGTGTGATAAAATTTGAAGATGTGTCCGAGAAAGCCGGTCTCACATCAAACAAATATGGCGTATTCACTTCCTGGTTCTGGGATTATGATAATGATGGATGGTTAGACATTCTCACCGGCGGATATAGTTTTGAAAAATCACTGGCCTGGCATGCAGGTGAAGAGAGCCTTGATAAACCAAGACAAAAATCAGGCGAAATATTCCTGTTCCGGAATAAACACGATGGAACATTTGAAGAAGTATCAGACGCTGTGGGGTTCAACAAAATTGTTTTTCCCATGGGAGGTAATTTTGGGGACATCAACAACGATGGTTACCTCGATTTCTATCTCGGCTCCGGGAATCCCCTTTACCAAAGTCTTGTCCCCAACAAAATGTATCTCAACCTCGGTGGGAAATCGTTTGCAGACGTCACAACTGCCGCTCGCGTGGGTAACCTGCAGAAAGGTCATGGAGTATCGTTCGCCGACTTTGACAATGATGGGGACCAGGATATACATATTGAAATGGGAGGAGCATTCAACGGCGACGGATATGCGAATTCGCTGTTTATAAATCCCGGCCAGGAAGAGAATAACTGGATTCGTTTCAGATTTGAAGGAGTGAAGTCCAACAAAGCTGCGATTGGTGCAAAGGTTAAGCTTACTATAGAAGAGCAGGGGAGAACACGCACCATTTATCGTGAAGTGAATTCAGGGGGAAGTTTCGGCTGCAATCCGCTGATGCAGCACATCGGCGTGGGAAGAGCTACAACCGTTAAGTTATTGCAGATCACATGGCCCGGCAGTAAAACCATTCAGTCGTTCAAAAATCTCGCTGTTAACAACGCCTACCAGGTAACCGAGGGCATAGCAAAGGCAAACAGAATAACGCTAAAGAAGGTTGACCTCAAAGCGGCAAACCACCACAAATCTCCTGTGCACACACATTAGCAGGTGTTACCGTACATCGGCTGTATCGTAACCGGACACTCACCAGGGCTGAAAGTTTTTTATTCTGTTGATCTTCAACATACAACGAAGCGGCACTTGCTTTGGTCGCATAAGCCTGCAAACTCCACTGCTATGATCAGGAACCTCTTCATCGTCGCCATTCGCAATTTCAGAAAGGATAAATGGTACAGCCTGCTGAACGTACTCGGGTTAACCATTGGAATCACTTTTAGCCTGTTCCTGATTTTCTATATCACGGATGAATTGAGCTACGACAGGCACCACTCAAAGGCCGATCGTATTTACCGCGTGAACAGCTATATCCAGGAAAGAGACAAAAACACGGATTGGGCATTGACACAGGTTCCCATGGGTCCTCAGTTGAAGAATGATTATCCCGAAGTGGAACACATGGTTCGTTTCCTCAATCGTGAACGCACCCTTTTTAAATACGGCGAAAAAACCTTCTTTGAAACAAAAGCCTATTATGCCGACAGTACCATTTTTAAAGTTTTCTCACATAAATTCCTGGAAGGCAATCCTGCTACGGCATTACAGGCGCCTTTTGATATTGTAATTACAAAAACACTTGCCGACAGGTATTTCGGAAAGAACACACCCGCAGTAGGTAAATCGCTTCGCACCGTGTATGATGTGTATAAAGTTACCGGTGTTATTGAAGACGTGCCAGGTAACTCGCACATCCGCTACAATATGCTGATATCGTTCTCCACATTTCTCCGGCAGAATGGGGGAGATGGTGGTCAGAACTGGGGTAGCTTTTTTATCTACACCTATGTATTACTTAAACCACATGTAAATGCAGCGGCGTTCGCCCCAAAGCTGGAAGAAGTATATAAGAAATTTGTAGAACCAATTTTCAAGCAGTTTAATGTGTCGATGCGTTTTGAGCTGCAGAATATCCGCGACATACATCTTCATTCGAAACTGCAATACGAACCCGAAGAGCTGGGAAGCATGTCGTACATCTGGATCTTTGGTTCTGTTGCATTCTTTATGTTGTTGATTGCCTGTATCAATTACATGAACCTGACAACGGCCAGGTCGGCACGAAGGGCAAAGGAAATTGGAATCAGGAAAGTAAATGGATCATCGCGTAAGCAACTGGTAGCCCAGTTTCTCAGTGAGTCGGTATTTACGGCATTGGTGGCTGTTCTACTAAGCATAGCATTGATGCTGTTGCTGCTTCCGGTGTTCAACTCTTTATCGGGGAAAGAATTCAGCTATTCAAATATTTTTCGTCCAACAAACCTTCTCCTGTTATTTGGTATCATATTGTTTACTGGTTTGATCGGCGGCAGCTATCCTGCGTTATATCTATCGTCGTTCAAGCCGGTAAGCATACTGAAAGGATCCCTTTCAAAAGCGTCGGGCAACATCAACCTGCGCCGAAGCCTGGTTGTTTTACAATTCAGTATTTCGATGGTGATGCTGATATGTACCTGGGTTGTTTATTCCCAGTTGAATTATCTGCGTAAAAAAGATGTTGGGTTCGACAAAGAGCAGGTAATGATGATCACTGTAAACACCGGGCAGGATGAACGCGGAAAGATAAATTCGATGAATAACGAGATCCGTAAGATGCCTGGTATCAAAAGCGTTGGTGCAGCGAATAACTATCCCGGTTCTCCAAATATCAATCTCAATTTATTTACCGTGAGCACCAAAAATGGTTATGTAGACAAAGGAGTAGAAGTGTACGCAGTGGATGAACATTACCTGAACGTGCTGGGTATCCCTATTGTACGCGGAAGGAACTTTGAAAGTGTTGCCGACACGCTGCGCCGGATTATTGTAAACGAAGCGATGGTGAAACAATTTGGTTGGGATGAACCTCTTGGTCAGCGCGTGAAATTCCCGGGCGACACATCAGGCAACTACCTTGAAGTAATCGGCGTGTTTAAGGATTTCAACCAGAAATCTCTTTACAACCCGATTGTGCCGCTTATTTTGTTCTATGGGCCAAATGGAAATGTGATGCAGGTGAAGATTGCAGGAGGTGATATGAGCTCTGCTGTTGCAAAGCTGGAAGGTGTGTGGAAGAAATATTTTCCGGAGCTGCCGTTTGAGTATAAGTTCCTCGATGAAGATTTCAACTCGCAATATGCCGCCGACCAGAAGCGGGGAAAGATATTTGCTTCATTTTCGGTGTTAACGATCATCATTACCTGCCTTGGCTTACTCGGATTAACCGCATTCACCACGCAACAGAAGCAAAAAGAAATAAGTATACGCCGTGTGATGGGTGCGAGCATTGTACAGG
>JAFAGE010000265.1 GCA_023423015.1 Bacteroidota bacterium | reverse complement strand
ATATTATCGAATTATTTCAATGCCTGGAAAATGGCTATTCCGAAAGCCACGTGAATTACGAAAAGAGGAAGAGAGACAAACAGATTGAAACCAACAAAGATCTCGCACTTCAATTACTTCAGGATATTCATAGCAATCTTTCACGTCCCGACAAGGAGCTTACCCTCCATGCGAGTTACGACGATCATTCGCAGGAGCCGATTGCTATCAAAACAAACTACTTTCGCGAGATAGCTTACAACCTCGAGCACACAATTCATCACATGGCGCTGATACGCGTTGGCATCAACGAAGTGGCAGACATCACCATTCCGGAAGATTTTGGTGTTGCGTCGTCAACGGTTAAGCATCGTAAACAATGTGCACAGTAACATTTATTCCTGCTAAAGACAGGATTTTTTTTACCTCCAACCGCGACGAAAAGAACTGGCGATCGGCAGCGATTCCGCCGGCTTCTTATGAATTTGGTTCGGGTAAAATTCTTTTTCCAAAAGATGTTAATGCCGGAGGCACCTGGATTGCAGCCCATGAAAATGGAAATGTAATAGTGTTCCTCAATGGAGGATTTGTTGCCCACACACCGGAACCGCCATACCGTAAAAGCAGGGGATTGATCCTGCTAGACCTTGCAGATCATCCCACGCCTTATAATTGTTTCGTGGCCATCAACCTCAACAATATTGAACCTTTTACTGCTATCATCTACGACAATAAACATTTGTTTGAATGCAGGTGGGATGGTAAACTGAAACATATGGCGGAACTCGAAACAAGTGGGAAGCACATTTGGTCTTCGTGTACGCTGTATTCTGATGAAGTGATTCGGAAGCGCAGGCACTGGTTCGAACGTTGGTTAGGCGAACACCCCGAGCCTTCGCAGGAACAGATCCTGCATTTTCACCAGTTTACAGGCGATGGCGATTCGCACAACGATCTTATGATGAACCGCGATGGGAAAGTATTTACCGTAAGCGTAACTTCTGTTGAGTTGTCTGCCAAAGGAATAAGTATGGATTATATCGACATTGGAAACCAGGAGAGTTTTACTGAGCAATTGTTATTTGAATCTTCAATTGCCGCAAGGTGATGTCGTTGTTTTCGCGATTGGGTCGCCGCCCATTTTTTATCCGTCTTTTTAATTGGGAGTACTGGAGCTTCGGCATGGTGTACACATGGATTTATCCGGTGTGGTTGCTGCTCGCCCTGCGTGCACGTTCACTATTTTTCTTTTCGGCCGCAAACCCTTCAATCAGGAATGGTGGCTTCCTGGGAGAATCAAAGAAAGACATTCATGCACTTCTTCCTGCAGGAACCTACCCGCCTACCATCCATTTCGATGCACACACACCACAGGAAGAGGTTCTGCAGACACTCAGGAAAAACCAATTCAATTACCCGTTGGTAGGCAAACCGGATATGGGCGGTCGGGGTAGAGGCGTAAAAGTTCTCCGCTCCGACGAAGATGTAATTGCATATATTAAGGTTTGCGACGTTGACTTCCATATTCAGAAATTTGTCGACTACCCCAAAGAGGCAGGAATATTTTACCACCGGTTTCCGCATGAACCAGTTGGACGGATAACCGGAATTGTGCGAAAGGAATTTTTAAGCGTTACAGGCAACGGACTAAGTACAATCAGCGAGTTGCTGCAAAAAGATAAACGAGCCATTCTTCAGGAGAAAAACCTGGAAGAAATGTATGGCAGCGGGTTGAATGAAATTCTTCCGGCAGGCGAAACAAAGCTGCTGGTGCCTTACGGAAATCATGCTCGGGGTTCTATGTTTCTGGACGACACACACCTCGCAGATGCACAACTGACAAAAGTAATTAATGAATTTTGCAGAAACATTCCCGGCTTCTATTTTGGCAGACTTGATGTGCGATATTCAACCATCGAAGAATTGAAAGAAGGGGAGAAGTTTTCTGTTATTGAAGTGAACGGTGCAGGTTCAGAACCAACACACATGTATGATCCCCGGCATTCACTTTTTTTTGCGTGGAAAGAAATCATTCGTCATTGGTACATTTTATGGAAGATAAGCAGGGAAAATAAGCGGAGAGGTCATCGCTATCTTACCTGGAAAGAAGGTATGCAAATGTTTCGCGACGATAAGATGAACTCAAAGAAGATTGAAAGGATGCCTTTGTAGATAAACCTAATGAGATATCTGCGGATATATAGCACAGGATTGATGATCAGTTTTCTTGGCACGTTGCCGCTCGGAACACTGAACATCGCTGCGATGCAGATTTCGCTGAGCGACGGGCTGCGTCCCGCTTTCTATTTTGTATTGGGTGCGTTGCTGGTGGAAATGGCGTATGTGCGTGTGTCGCTGGTTGCCATGAACTGGGTGCTCAGCCATAAACGATTGTTTCGCTGGCTGGAAATTGTTTCGATCGTCATAATTCTTGCACTGGCTGTTTCAAGTTTTGTTGCAGCTGCAGATCCGGTGGTTAAAAAGAACGTATTGTTATCGGGAGGTATTCATCGCTTCTGGCTTGGCGTTGTGATGAGCGCTTTGAACCCGGTTCAGATTCCATTCTGGTTTGGCTGGAGCACGGTGCTATTTACTAAAAATGTGCTTGCTCACCGAAATGGCGACTACAACTTTTATATCGGAGGTATTGGAACGGGAACATTTATCGGCAACCTGATTTTTATATTTGGCGGACGATTTATGGTAGAAGTGCTTAATACCAACCAAAAACTTCTGCATGGAATTATTGGCTCTATCTTCCTGGTAACGGCGGCCATACTGGCTATCAAGTTCATCCGGAAGCCACGGGAAGCTGAATAGATTACTTCATCCAGTTTTCTCTTTCATCGGGGTTGAACTTCCATGGCGCGAAGTTGTTTTCAATGTTTGAATTCATGGCATTCCATTCCGCCGGCGCATTACTTTCTTCCATTATCAGCGCGCGGCGCATTTCTATAATGATTTCAAGGGGACTGATATTAACCGGGCATTCCTGTACACATGCATTGCAGGTAGTACATGCGCGAAGTTCTTCCGCGGTAATGTAGTTATGTAAAAGTGTTTTGCCATCGTCGTGAAACTCACCATTGGCGCGAATTGACTTGCGGACATCTTCCATCCGGTCGCGCGTATCCATCATTATTTTTCTTGGAGATAGTTTTTTTCCTGTTTGGGTGGCGGGACATGCAGCACTGCATCTTCCACATTCGGTGCATGCATATGCATCAAGGAGGTTGCGCCAGCTTAAAGCAAATACATCACGGGCGCCAAAATGTTCAGGAGGCGTGCTGTCGCCGGGTGCAAGTTCCGGTTGCATGGCATACAGTACTTCTTTTTGCACGCTTTCCATATTTTTCATTTTACCCATCGGCTCAAGACGTGAGTAGTAAGCATTGGGAAAAGCCAGTATGATGTGGAGATGTTTGGAGTACGGCAGATAATTCAGGAATGCAAAAATGCCGACGATATGTAACCACCAGGCGCCGCGCTCAATAGCTACGAGACTCTCGTCGGAGACACCTGCAAACAAAGGTTGAATAGATGAAGACACCACAAAATTGCCTGTAATAAAATTTGCGTAGCCGTCGTGACCTCGTTGCTGCAACAATGTATCTGTTGCGTTCATTGTAAGCAGAAAGCACATCAGCAGAATTTCGGTTATCAGTATGTAATTCGCGTCGCTTCGCGGCCATCCGTCAAGTTCGCGGGTGCGCAAACGCCATATAGGTAAGAAATTCCTTCGTGCAAGGAAAACTACGCAGACGAGAATAACACCTGCGGCCAGCAATTCGAAAAAGTTGATGAGAAAGTTGTAAAAGGCTCCTAAATGAGGCGCAAACATCCGGTGTGTTCCGAATATTCCATCCAGGATGATTTCAAGCACCTCAATGTTGATGATCAGAAAACCTGCATATATCACAAAATGCAGGAGAGCAACAAGCGGTTTTCGAAACATCTTTTTTTGTCCAAAAGCAATCAGCAGCACCTTATCCCATCGCTCACCGGGCCGGTCACTGTAATTTTCGTCCCTACCCAGTCGAATGTTCGCATATATTTCCTTTACCTTTTTGGAAAAGAACCAGATGGCGGCGGCAAGTACAAGAATAAATAGTATCTGCTGGAGGTATTCCATTCACTGAATTGTTGGATTCTAAGATAAGGAATGGTTTTTACAGCTGCCAGTATATGGTTATATATAAATGGCCATTAAATTTGAGCAAATTATCACTATGGCCAGGAAAGACATACTCGACCAGCAAACCGTACAGATGAAGTTGCAGCGAATGGCTTATGAAATTGTTGAAAACAATCTCAATGAGAAAAGAGTTATCCTCGTCGGTGTTAAAGACAATGGAAGTGTAATTGCAAAAAAGGTACGGGATATCCTTAATGCGATCGGTAGTCTCGGAGTCAGGTTAATTGAAATTACCATCGATAAAAAGATGCCTGCCGGCGTTGAGTTAAGTGAAAACATCAATTTCAATGATGAGATTATTATTATCGTCGATGATGTAGCTAATAGCGGCAAAACATTTCTTTATTCATTGAAACCTTTCCTGGAATTCAGGCCAAAAAAGATCCAGACGATGGCATTGGTAGAACGCACACACAAAACATTTCCCATACACCTTGACTATACCGGCCTGTCAGTTGCTACAACGCTGCAGGAACATATATATGTGCAGGTAAATGGGAATGAAGTGGTGGGAGCGTATATGGAGTGAGAAGGGGGCAGAAGGCAGAGGGCAGGGGGCATAGGGGGTGAAAGGTGAGCGGTGAGAGGTGAGAGAATTTGGCAGGTGGCAGAAGGCATAGGGTAAATCGGATTTTTACGATTCGTAATTTACTATTACAGCGTTGTTCCTTCGTTTCTGCTTCGTTTCTCCTTCGTTGTTTGTAGCATCATTGAACGAACCAGATTGCTACCAAATACAAATAAGATTGCCAGGAAAATAACTCTTCTGCACTCTGCCGTATGCCCTTTACCCCGTTCTCCGCTCTCCGTTCTCCGTTCTCGTCCTGCCATCTGCCAATTCTCTCACTTCTCACTTTTCCCATCAGCCATCTGCCTTCTGCCCTATGCCTTCTGCCTCTCATCTGACTACTCCCGAAATTTTTCCATTGCTCAGTTCCAGAGCGGGCAGGGGAATCCGGAAAGAGTTCACTACGAACAGTACACTTTTCAACAATTTACTTTTTACAGGTAACCGGGTGAGATCAACATCGGGAGAGAGGTAGAACCTGCGAATGCGAGGCAGGTGTGTATAATCGTAAGTAATTCCTGTTTCATCGTCAGTCCAAACGTTGTTCCGGCCTCCATACATTCCACCTGCACCGTAGCCGACAGATATGTTCAGCCATTTTGGAATATCTGATTCAGGTAGAAAGGAGGAGACGTTTGCAGTAAGCCAATAAGTTTGTGAATTGTAATCCTTCAATATTCTTTCCGGAACTGAGGTGCCGAAGAGTTCATTGCGCCGGTTTTTCAATGCCGGCGGATAGTTGAAAGGATGATACCCCATCTTCAACTGGATACGTTGATCTTTCCATGTGAGCTCCTGCACAGCGAATATTGCGGCACCCGCGAGATTTGCTCCCATGTCGCCCCAGCTGAATCCCCACTCCGCCGAATACGCATCCTGCATCTCAATTATTCCCTGGTATAACATGCCGCCGGCAGCACCAGCAAGTGCAGCCTGCTGCTGAGTAAGACCTGCCCATTGCCACATGCGCGACGACCAACGGCCGAACTGGTAAGTAGACCAAACGTGGCCAACCTTATCAACCTGGTTCCATTCAGCATTATCGTTGAAAAAATGAAAAGGTTCTTTTTCAAAATCGTTGTACCATGCCTTATTCAGCGTGAAGTAGGATCCGGCATAAAAAAGAGCGTTGGCGCCCGTTACAAAGATCAGCCTTTTGTTTGCTGAAGAAGAGGGAAAAGATGTGTCCTTACCCGCGTGCGAGTAAAGAGAAAGGTACAGCAGGAAACATAATATTGGTGCGCTTTTTACCACCCCGCAGTAAAGGTAAATGATTTATATTGCCGTGTAAACACCCGAACAATGGATGAAGCAATAAAAAAGAGGTTCACGGCCTGGTTGAATGGAAATTTTGATGAAGCGACGAAGAATGAAATTTTACGGCTTCAAAAAGAAAATCCAAACGAACTGGCTGATGCGTTTTATCGCAATCTTGAATTTGGAACGGGTGGTTTAAGAGGAATAATGGGTGTGGGCACCAACCGTATGAACAAATACACGGTTGGAATGGCTACACAGGGTTATGCAAATTATCTGAAACAAACATATCCTGGTGGCGTTATTCGCGTAGCTATTGCGCACGACAGCAGGAACAACAGCCGTTTGTTTGCAGAAATTGTTGCAAACGTAATGGGTGCTAACGGAATCAAAGTTTTCCTGTTCGAATCTCTTCGCCCAACGCCTGAACTTTCATTCACCATCCGCCACCTGGGTTGCCAGGGCGGAGTAGTCTGCACTGCTTCACACAATCCCAAAGAATATAACGGATACAAGGCATATTGGAGCGATGGTGGTCAACTGGTGCCGCCGCACGATAAAAATGTAATCAGGGAGGTAGATAAAGTTGCATCGGTCGAAGACGTGAAATGGAGCGGGGGAGAAAAAAATATTACCATCATCGGGAAGGAAATTGACGAAGAGTACATCAAAATGCTCAAGACTCTATCAGTTTACCCTGAAGTGATTGAAAAACAAAAAGACCTTAAAATAGTTTACACACCGATTCACGGTACGGGAATTACACTCGTGCCACAGGCACTTGAACGTTTCGGTTTCCAAAACGTTACGATCGTAGAAGAACAATCTGTTCCTGACGGCAACTTTCCTACAGTGGTTTATCCGAATCCAGAGGAAAGTGAAGCAATGAGCATCGGGTTGAACAAAGCAAAGGAAATAGATGCAGACATCCTGCTCGGTACAGACCCTGATGCAGATCGTGTAGGTATTGCCGTAAAAAATAACAAGGGAGAATGGGTGCTGATGAATGGCAACCAGACTGCTGTGCTGGCATTCAACTACATGATCGAAGCGCGCAAGGCAAAGGGCATTGCCAGGAGCAATGACATGGTGGTGAAGACCATCGTGACGACTGATATGATCGACCGTATTGCAGCTGCTAATGGTATAAAATGCTACAATGTGCTTACGGGATTCAAGTGGATAGCGGAACTGATCCGGGAGAAAGAAGCCAGCGAGAATTACGTTATCGGCGGTGAAGAAAGTTATGGACTGATGATCGGTTCTAAACTTCGCGACAAAGACGCAGTGGCTGCTGTAGCTGTACTTAGCGAAATGGCTGCCTACGAAAAAGATAAAGGACGTTTGTTGTTCGATAAACTCGTTGACCTTTATGTACAACATGGCTTTTACAAAGAAAATCTCGTTTCGATCACCAAGAAGGGAATGAATGGCCAGAAGGAGATTGCCGACATGATGCAGACTTACCGGAACAACCCTCCCAAAACGATCAACGGATCACCTGTTGTGCAGCTGCTCGATTATGAAATGCGAAAGGGAAGAAATCTGCAATCAGGGGAAGAGTGGGAGATCAAATTGCCAAAATCAAACGTGTTGCAGTTCATCCTCGCTGATGGTTCTAAAATATCTGCACGGCCTTCGGGTACTGAACCGAAGATCAAATTCTATTTCAGCGTAAACACCAAACTTGCAAGTGCCGGCGATTAAGAGAAAGTTGCAAATGAACTTGATCAGCGAATCGCGGGAATCGTTGCTGATATGAATTTAAAATAACTATCCATTTTTGTTTTGTACTTGCGCTGAAGATTCAGCATGGGTGCATCATCCTTTCAACCGCGCCTGTCCCCGTCCTGCCTCGCGATCGCGGAAGAAGAGGATGAATAGAATTAGTACAGCACCTGCTATGTAGGCTGGTACCATCCATACCCGCAGCCAGTCGTGGGTTTCTCCCAGCTTGTAATTATCCACCACATAACCTGAGAACTTGGTACCGATGTACATTCCGACTCCGTAAGTGGCAAACGTGAACAAACCCTGCGCAGCGTTCTTGATCTTTTCGCCGGCTTTCATTTCAGTGTACATGTACCCGGTAACGAAGAAGAAGTCGTAACAAATTCCATGAAGGATAATACCAGCATAGAGTAACCACATGTTGCTTCCAATGTCACCATTACCGAAGGCAAGGTAACGCAGCACCCATGCGGCCATACCAAGAATAAGCATGTTTTTTACACCAATGCGCTTAAACAGGAGAGGAATGGCAAGGATAAACAAGGCTTCTGAAACCTGGCCCAGTATCATTTTGCCGGCTGCGTCTTCCATTCCCTTTTCTACAAGGAAAAGGTTTGCAAATCCATAGTAAAATGCCAGCGGGATACATATGAGGATTGCAGCGATAAAGAAGATCAGGTATGAACGATTCCTGAAGAGTACCAGTGCATCTGAGCCCATCACTTTGGCAAACGAGGCATTGCTTTCTTTTGCACCGGGGGGGGTGTTTGGTAGGGTAAAACTATATAATCCATATGCTGCAGATATTGCGGCAGCCATTATAAATGTATATTCTGTTTTTTCAATACCAAGTTGTCCGATCAGTAAGCCGGCTACAATCCAGCCCAGGGTTCCGAAAACGCGAATCATAGGAAACTGCTTTCCGGGATCCGTCATCTGGCCGAATGCCACACTATTGGTTAATGCAATAGTGGGCATATAAAGCAGAGAATATACGAGGATGATCCAGTAAAATGTGTTGTTGTCGGTAATTTTCGTTGCGAGGAACAACAATATCGCCCCCGCGAGATGGAGAAATCCGTTTAACTTCTGTGCGGCAAAATAACGGTCGGCAATCATGCCTACGAAAAACGGGGAGATGATGGTAGCAATAGCCAGGGCACTGTATGCGTCGCCGATCTGAACACCCGATGCCGAAAGGTTGACTGCCATATATGTTCCCATCGTAACATACCACGCGCTCCAGACAAAGTATTCAAGGAACATCATTATCGAAAGCTGAACTGCCGTTGTAGACTTCATACCAGTTATTTATCTGGTCAAATATAATGTTTGTTTTTTCGCGCAGGATAATTATCAGAGCCAAAACATTCGATTTGAAATCCATTAAATTTGAATCTACAACCTGCCAATGAATTCAACCTTCGAGTTCGGAACCGGAACGCTTACTTCGGGTATCGCCATCTCACTGGCATCAGGAGAAATGAAAGGTATCCTCACCCGCTATACGATTGATCGTATTACTAAAGGCGCAGACTTTGTGCGTGATATTGTGAAATCGAACACCACAGTTTATGGTATTAACACGGGTTTTGGTGTGCTGGCCAATAGTATCATTTCTGAAGAAGACACGCGGACTCTTCAACATAAAATTCTGCAAAGCCATAGCGTAGGCGTAGGTAACCCCGTGTCTGCAGAAATTTCCCGGTTAATGATGATTACAAAAG
>JAFAGE010000158.1 GCA_023423015.1 Bacteroidota bacterium | reverse complement strand
TCGATCAAGGTAACAATCGGCTTGTTGAATTTCTCAGCCAGCTTCATCAACCTTAAGGCTTTGCGGTAGCCTTCCGGATTTGCCATGCCGAAATTGCGCAATTGCCTCATTTTGGTATTACTTCCTTTCTGTTGCCCGATCACCATTATGGTTTGCCCATCGAGTGAAGCAAATCCTCCGACCATCGCCTTGTCGTCTTTTACATTACGGTCACCAAAAAGTTCAACAAAGTCGGTGCACATTTTTTCAATGTACTTCTTCGTGTATGGCCTGTCGGGATGGCGGCTAAGCTGCACTTTCTGCCAGGGCGTAAGCTTTGAAGTAAGTTCCCGGCGTTTTTCCATCACCTGCGCTTCCAGTTTCGAGATGGAATCAGACAGATCTACCTTGCTCTTCTCCGCGGTCTGTTTCAATTTCTCGATATCTTCAAAAAGATCCCTGATTGGCTTTTCAAAGTCAAGAAACTGCCTGTTTTTGTCCTGGGGCATATTGCAATTTAATAAACGGTAAAATTAAGGATATTAATAAAATTCATTCCTTTGGATATGGAAAAGCTAATCACCGGTATACATCATATAACTGCGATTGCGGGTGATGCTCAACCAAATATCGATTTTTATTGTGGTATACTGGGACTTCGTCTCGTGAAAAAGACTGTCAATTTTGATGCCCCGGAAGTATATCACTTCTACTACGGTGATGAAACTGGTACGCCGGGTTCCATTCTCACGTTTTTTCCTTACGGCGGGTTGGTCCGCGGCCGGCACGGCAAAGGCATGCTAAACACAACAACCTTCTCGCTCTCTGATTCGTCGCTGAATTTCTGGCTCAGTCGTTTAAAAAGATTTGGGGTGAATGTTAAAGGCCCTGAAGAGCGGTTTGAAGAAACCGTTATCTACTTTGAAGATCATGATGGACTTGGGCTCGAACTGGTGTTTACCAATCGCGATCAACGGGCAGGATTTACATACGGACATATTCCGGCAGAGCACGCAATCAAAGGTTTTTACAGCGGAGAATTATGGGAAGAAGGATATGAGAGAACAGCGGGACTTCTAACCGAGCAGATGGATCATCAACTGATTGGAGAAAAAGGAAACCGGTTTCGATTTGCAGCGAACGATTCTCCCGGAAATTACATCGACATACTATGCAATCCGGAAAGTTTAAAGGGGCTTGGTGGAGCCGGCACAGTTCATCACATTGCATTTGCAACACCCGATGCAGAATCACAGCTGGAGGTGCGAAAGAAAATTTCACAACGAATGTTGAACCCAACGCCGGTGCTAGACCGAAACTATTTTACATCTATTTATTTTCGGGAACCCGGAGGAGTACTTTTTGAAGTGGCTACTTCTGGTCCCGGTTTCCTTGTTGATGAAAAGGAAGAGGAGCTGGGACAGTCGTTGAAATTACCATCGCAATATGAATCTTACCGGCCACAGATAGAGAAAGCTGTAGTTCCCGTTTCTTTTAATCCTGAAAAATTCCGGTGATGCACACAAAAAATGTAATTACCAGGGGAACTCCTGTAGCGAAGGGCGTGAAGGCGCTGATCATGCTTCATGGCAGAGGCGCAAATGCAGAAGATATATTATCGTTAAGCCGGTATCTTGACGTGGCGCAATTCGCGTTGATTGCTCCCCAGGCTACAGGCAACACCTGGTATCCGTATTCATTTCTTGCTCCGCAATCGGCCAACGAACCGTGGCTTAGTTCAGCCATTGACCTGTTGAAAGATGTGGTTAGCGATCTTGAGCAGGCCGGGGTAGTATCGGAAGACATATATCTCCTCGGATTTTCGCAGGGTGCGTGTTTAACACTGGAATATTCTGCCCGCCACGCACGCAGGTATGGCGGCATCGTGGCCTTTACGGGTGGGCTGATTGGAGATAAGCTCATAACATCAAACTATTCCGGCGATTTCGCCAACACTCCCATATTTATCGGCAGCAGCAATCCCGATCCACACGTGCCTGTCGACCGGGTTGAGCAATCGGTAGAAGAGCTCAAAAAACTAAATGCAAATGTTTCATACCGGATATATAACGGTATGGGGCACACGATAAACGAAGACGAGATCAGGATCGCGAATGCGCATGTGTTTGTTCAGTCGCAGCATACCACCGGTTGAACCAGTGGTGAAGGTAATGTTCGCGCCATTGTTCGTGAGTTTCGAGAAACGGCACACTCGCATCTGTCAGGTTGATCTGCGTAAATATTCCTAACTCAGCCAGCAGTTTATTCATTTGTTGCTGTGATAAATGCTGTGAATAGTTCATCTCTACCAGGTATTCAGATAATTTTTGCCGCGCGAGTTCACGTGATTCATTGTTCCAGGTTCCTTGCCCGAGTTGATCAACGAAATCGCTTATGATTACCCGCGGAGGTTTACCCAGGATTCTGCAAAGCAACAGGAATTCGTAGGGGAGGAGGAGTTGCAGATTAAGATCGCGGGAAAATTCGCCCGTTTGCCAGGGCAGACGTGGGACATGCTGCCTGCTTTCGCTTCTGTTTCTTTTCACGGCAGTTGGTTTAGAGGTAAGTAATATCACTAAAAATAGTATTAATACTATAATTAATCAAATTAATTAATCAATCAGGCAGATGGCAGGTGGCAGATGGCATCTGCCATCTTCAACTTACCTTTGCCGGAAAATTTGATATGCAACCCCGGGTGTACAACCGCATTAAGGCGGTGCTTGCCGAACAGCAGAAAACCAATCTTTGGCTGGCCGACAAACTCAGCATGAGTCCTAATACGGTTTCCAAATGGAGCACCAACACCATGCAACCTACTATCGAAACCCTCTTCCGCATTGCAAAAGCACTTAATGTTGAAGCTCGCGACCTGCTCGTTACCTGGAAAAACTGAATGGGTACACAAATTGATGTATAAACACTATCACTAATAATAAAACGAATTTTATGGCTATTACCTGGAAAATTGACCCTGCGCACTCTGAAATTAAGTTTAAAGTAAAACACCTGATGATAACCACGGTAACAGGTTATTTCCGAAAATTTGATTGTGAAGTGACCACGGAAACTGAAGACTTCAACACAACCACCGACATTAAGTTTACTGCTGATATCAACTCCATCGACACCAACAGTGAACAACGCGATACTCACCTGAAGTCAGATGACTTTTTCAATGCCGAGAAATTTGCCCAACTTCAGTTTGTTGGTAACCGCTACCAGGCGATGGGCGATGAAGCTTCACTACAAGGCAACCTGACAATACGCGGCATCACAAAACCTATCACGCTAGACGTGGAATATGCAGGTACTGTAGTTGACCCATACGGACAAACCAAAGCAGGGTTCACCATTAAAGGAAAAATCAGCCGTAAAGAATATGGATTGATGTGGAACGCGGTAACCGAAGCAGGCAGCGTCGTGGTGAGTGATGATGTGAGGATTGATGCGGAAATCCAATTGGTAAAGCAGGCATGAAAGGCAGAGGGCAGAGGGCAGAGGGCATAGGGCAGAATAGTAAACTTGCTAATAAAAAAAGAGGACAAAGT
>JAFAGE010000131.1 GCA_023423015.1 Bacteroidota bacterium | reverse complement strand
GGCATCTATGCATTGAATACGGCATTTGTTCAGCAGGGATTATTTATCCATGTGAAACGCGGTAAAATCGTAGAGCACCCCGTATACATTTATAATATAACTGATGCCCGAACTGCTAACGTGCTGGCGCAGCCGCGTACGTTGGTGCATGTTGCTGAAAATGCGCAGGTGCAGTTTGTAGAAACTTACGTTACCATCGGAAATGAAGAGTCGTTTACGAACCAGGTGATGGAGGCTGTTGTGGAGAAAGGAGCACTTGTAGAGTATTACAAGATTCAAAACGATTCACCGAAGACCAGCCAGGTGAGCACAACGCATTTCAGGCAGGTAGGAAAGAGCTCGGTGCATGCGGTAACGATTACTCTAAATGGTGGCATCATCCGCAACAACCTGAACATCGCGATGGGGGCAGAGCGTAGCGATGCGCATCTCCATGGGTTGTATTTCCTTCGTGGAAACACACATACCGACAACCACACGGTAGTAGACAATATTCAGCCTCATTGCGAGAGCAATGAATTGTATAAAGGCATTGTGGGCGACCATGCGACTGCGGTATTTAACGGAAAGATATTCGTGCAGCCATTGGCTCAGAAAACAAATGCATTCCAGTCGAACAAAAATATTCTTCTGTCTGGCGAAGCCACGGTGAACACAAAACCACAGTTGGAAATTTTTGCTGACGATGTAAAGTGTTCTCATGGATGTACTGTAGGTCAGCTCGACGAAGAAGCAATGTTCTACCTGCAGTCACGCGGAATCAGTGAAGGTACTGCACGTTCCCTGCTGGTACACGCATTTGCAATTGATATTCTTGAACACATAAAACCTGTTCAGATCAGGAATTATGTTGATCAGCTGATCTCGGACAGACTTGAATTATAATGTCAAACACAGCCACGATATCGAACAAGCTCGATGTTTATGAAATCAGGAGACATTTTCCTGTTCTCGGGCGTGAAGTAAAAGGTAAACCGCTGGTTTATTTCGACAATGCAGCCACCAGCCAGAAACCACAGGTTGTAATCGATGCGCTGGTGAATTACTACTCAAAAAACAACGCCAACATACATCGCGGAATACATTCCCTTGCAGAAGAGGCAACTGCCGCTTTTGAAGGCACCCGCGACATGGCGCGCGAATTCATCAATGCAGGATCGCGTGAGGAAATTATTTTCACCAGTGGCACTACCGAAGGAATAAACCTCGTAGCGCATACCTGGGGAAGACAGAATGTATCGGCCGGTGATGAAATTATCATTTCGGCGATGGAACATCACTCGAACCTTGTTCCGTGGTTTATGCTCTGCGAGGAGAAAGGAGCTAAGATCAGGGTAATACCTGTCGACGACAATGGTGAGCTGGACCTGGAAGCATTTCGCGCATTGCTGAACGAAAAAACAAAGTTTGTTTCGATTACACATGCATCCAATGCGCTTGGTACCATAAATCCCGTTAAAGCAATTATAAGCGAAGCGCATAAAGCCGGAGCATTGGTTCTGGTAGACGGTGCCCAATCGGCAGTGCATCTTGATATCGACGTGCAGGATCTCAACTGCGACTTCTTCGCGTTTTCATCGCATAAGGTATATGGACCTACAGGCGTAGGTGTGTTATATGGAAAAAGACAGCACCTTGAAGCTATGCCCGTATACCAGGGTGGCGGAGAAATGATCAAGGAAGTGTATTACGATCGTATTGTGTACAACGATCTGCCTTATAAGTTCGAGGCCGGTACTCCAAACATTGCGGATACCGTTGCATTTCGTGCAGCGCTCGAATTCACCGCAGGTATTGGAAAGGCCAGGATCCGTGAACATGAAAATGAATTATTGCAGTATGCAACTGAACAGCTCGACCTGGTTGACGGTTTACGGATTATCGGTCGTGCAAAGAATAAGGTGAGCCTGATTTCTTTCATCATCGATGGCGTTCACCCGCAGGATCTTGGAATTCTGCTCGACAACCGGGGCGTTGCAGTGAGAACCGGGCATCATTGCGCTCAACCATTGATGGATCGCTACTGTATTCCGGGTACAACGAGGGCATCGTTCGCGATGTACAACACAGTAGAAGAAATTGACGAGTTGGTTGCGGGATTGCACAAGGCGATAAAAATGCTCAGATGATGGCAACGAACAAATCGATAGAAGAAATAGAAGCAGAAATTGTAGAAGAATTCTCGTTGTTCGACAGCTGGGATGATAAATATGAATACATCATCGACCTGGGGAAGAAATTACCTCCGCTTGATGAGCAGCATAAGAAAGACGAAAACAAGGTAAAAGGTTGTCAATCGACGGTTTGGCTTGTTGCAGATTACGAAAACGGGCGTGTGAAATACAAGGCGGAGAGTGATGCAGTGATCGTAAAAGGATTAATCAGCATGCTGATTCGTGTGTTGTCGGACCAGAAGCCCGATGACATTGTGCAGGCAAAGCTTGATTTTATAAAAGATATAGGCATGATGTCGCATCTCGCACAAACACGTTCAAATGGTTTGCTGGCGATGGTGAAACAGATGAAAAATTATGCGCTTGCCTACAAACTTCAAAATGCAGGTGTATCATGACAAACGAAGAGTTGAAAGAAAAGGTGATTGAATGTTTGAAGACGATCTATGATCCGGAATTACCGGTGAATATTTACGAGCTGGGATTGATATACGAAGTGGAAGTGTTGCCGATCAACAACGTTCAGATTGTAATGACGCTTACTGCCCCCGGATGTCCGGCTGCACAATCACTTCCTATTGAAGTGGACCAGAAAGTTCGCCAGATAGAGGGAGTAAACGATGTGTATGTTTCGGTAACCTGGCAGCCAGCCTGGAACAAGAGCATGATGTCGGAGGCGGCGCAGCTTGAGTTGGGGTTTATG
>JAFAGE010000021.1 GCA_023423015.1 Bacteroidota bacterium | reverse complement strand
GTGCGCCATACACTTACACTTGCACGCTTCTACCGTCATGAGAGTTGCGGACAATGTTCGCCATGCCGCGAAGGAACCGGATGGATGGAAAAGATCCTGAAGAACATCGAGTATGGCAAAGGAAAGTTGAGCGACATTGATCTCTTGTGGGATATTCAGCGCAAAATTGAAGGAAACACGATTTGTCCGCTTGGTGATGCTGCCGCATGGCCGGTAGCTGCAGCAATCAGGCATTTCCGTGATGAGTTTGAGTGGCACGTGCTGAATCCGGAAGAATCACAGAAAAGAAATTATGGCCTTGCCCACTATGCCGATGCAAGGGAAGTGGTTGCAGGATAGGAAGGCCTTTAACATTATAACTTTTTTGGACCTAAATGGCAGAAGAAAAGAAATTATTCAAGGTTACCATAGACAACATCACTGTTGAGGTGGAGCCGGGTACGTCGATATTGCACGCGGCCCGCAAGATCGGAGGTGATGTTACGCCGCCAGCCATGTGTTATTACACACCTCTGAAAGGCAGCGGCGGTAAATGCCGTACCTGTCTTGTTGAAGTGGCCCAGGGTTCAACAGCTGATCCACGCCCGATGCCAAAGCTTGTGGCAAGTTGCCGCACTAATGTAATGGATGGCATGGTGGTAAAGAATATTACCAGCGAAAAAGTGCTCGACGCCCGCAAAGGAGTTGTTGAATTTTTATTACTCAACCATCCGCTCGATTGCCCGATCTGCGACCAGGCCGGTGAATGTCACCTGCAGGATCTCAGTTACGAACACGGCCGCGAGAAAACGCGTTACGAGTTTCCAAGAAGAACATTCGATAAGGTTGACCTCGGTCCTTATATACAACTACACATGACGCGATGCATACTCTGTTATCGTTGCGTGTATGTAGCAGACCAGATTACGGAAAAGAGAGAACACGGCGTTCTCGACCGCGGCGATCACTCGCAGATTGCCACATACATCAAGAATGCATTGGATAATGATTTTATCGGAAACGTGATTGATGTTTGCCCGGTTGGTGCACTTACCGACAGAACCTTCCGGTTTAAAAATCGTGTCTGGTTCCTGAAGCCCGTGGATGCACACCGCGAATGCCCTAAGTGTTCCGGTAAGGTAACATTGTGGAACCGTGGTGATGAAGTGTTCAGGGTTACTGCGCGTAAAGACCAATGGGGTGAAGTGCATGAATGGATATGTAATGAATGCCGTTTTGACAAGAAGAAAACAAGCGACTGGGTAATAGAAGGGCCAACAAAAATCAACCGTCACTCGGTTATTTCTGCCAATCATTATGTTGAAACTGTGACACCCAAAGAAGCTTTACCAGAAGTTCTGGGTGGGCGTAATCCAAAGTTGCTGATGGACATTCATTCTGTGAGTGAGGTGAATAAACCCGGAATTGACTTATCTGAATTAAAAGGTCCTGCTACCGGCCAGGTGTTTAACAATAAATCGAATCATACATGAGCGCATTGCTGGTAATAGACTGGGCATTTGTACTTGAAAAGCTGGTTCTGATCATCGGAATTGTATCTGTGTCGCTGGTAATTGCGATGTATGAAACCTATGCAGAACGCAAGGTAGCTGCAGTAATGCAGGATCGCCGTGGTCCGAACAGGGCTGGTCCGTTCGGAATACTTCAACCTCTTGCAGACGGACTCAAGCTGTTCATGAAGGAGGAGATCATTCCCAATACGTCGAATAAGTTTTTGTTTGTGCTCGGACCCTGCCTCGCGATGCTCACAGCAATGATGACATCTGCGGTCATTCCGTGGGGTGATAAAATTCATGTTACCCTCTTCGGGCTTGATCGCTGGGTAAGCTTGCAGATCGCGGACATCAACATCGGAATTCTTTTCATTTTTGGTGTGGTGAGCATGGGGGTTTATGGTATTATGATTGGAGGATGGGCTTCGAACAACAAGTTTTCGCTCATCGCTGCATTACGTGGCGCCTCGCAGGTAATTTCTTATGAATTGCCAATGGGTCTTTCCCTGATCGCCTTGCTGATGCTTACCGGTTCGCTGAAGATGAGCGCAATTGTAGGGGGACAGATCGATAGCTGGTACTATGTTCTTTACCAGCCACTTGGTTTCTTCATCTTTATGGTTTGTGCATTTGCGGAATGTAATCGCACGCCATTCGACCTGCCTGAAGCAGAGAATGAACTGAATTTCGGGTACCACCAGGAATATTCGTCGATGAAGCTGGGCTTCTACCTGTTTGCTGAATACATTAATATGTTCATCAGCAGTGCAGTAATGGCAACATTATTCTGGGGGGGGTACGATATACCTTTTGTAAACGACGGTGAGCTGGTGCAGCAGATTGGTCAAAACTGGACCGCTTTGTTGCAGGCTTTGAGCCTGTTTGCCAAGATCGCCTTCTTCATTTTCACATTTATGTGGGTGCGTTGGACGATTCCGCGATTCAGGTACGACCAGCTGATGAACCTTGGTTGGAAAACCTTAATTCCATTGGCATTGATCAACATGATTATCACTGCCTTAGTTGTGCTATTGAAAGAGAATGGTTGGAGAATTTAATTAGTTTTGCGCATGCAATTATTAACAAGTAGAGCAAAGTCTGTAGATAGAAAACCGATGAGTTTCATCGAGAGGCTTTACTTAGTCAATATAGCCAAAGGGATGTTAATCACCCTGAAGCATATCTTCAAACGGAAGGCTACAATCAATTATCCGGAGCAGAAAAGGGAGTTCAGCCCGGTGTTCAGAGGGTTGCAGATTCTTAACCGTGACGAAGAAGGCCGGGAAAACTGTACAGCGTGCGGATTGTGCGCAGTAGCATGCCCGGCAGAAGCCATAACCATGGAGGCTGCTGAACGTCAGCCCGGGGAAGAGCACCTGTACCGCGAAGAAAAATATGCAGCTAAATACGAGATCAACATGCTGCGTTGCATCTTCTGCGGATTGTGCGAAGAGGCTTGTCCCAAAGATGCTATTTACCTGAGCGAAACCTTCGCGCCTTCCAATTACCAGCGCAAGGGTTTTATTTATGGAAAGGAAGATCTGCTGATTCCGCATCCTAAAGAGGATCCTGAAGGATTTGCGAAGGCAGCAGGAGACCGGGCAAAAAATGCAGCGCGCCAGGAAAAGGCATCAACCAACTGATCTTATGAGCATTTCTGATATATTATTTTATTCACTCAGCGCAATTGCAATTGGCAGTGCCATCATGGTGGTGCTAAGCAAAAACCCTGTGCACAGTGTGCTGTGGCTGATCGTTACATTTTTTGCTATTTCAGGTCACTACATCATCATGAACGCACAATTTCTCGGAATTGTGAACCTGATCGTGTATGCAGGAGCCATCATGGTGTTGTTCCTGTTCGTGATCATGCTCATGAATCTCAACTCAGATTCGGAGCCGCAAAAAAATAAATGGCTGCGAATCGCCGGCATGGTAGCGGGCGGATGCCTGCTGCTGGTTATGGTAGCAGCATTGAAGAAAGCAGAAGTAACAGGCATGGCGGCGCAGTTAAACACCGGCGACATCGGGTTGATTAAAAATCTCGGCCAGGTATTGTTCACCGACTATGTAGTACCCTTCGAAATCAGTAGTATTCTTTTTCTCAGTGCTATGGTGGGAGCTGTAGTAATTGGTAAAAAATAACAATCAGCATTATGCCGATAGAACGATATATATTTTTAGCAGTGGCGCTTTTTTGCATCGGGATAGCGGGTGTGCTGATCCGGCGCAATGCGATTATTGTGTTTATGTGCATCGAGCTGATGTTAAATGCTACCAATCTTTTGCTCGTGGCATTTTCAAAAATGCATCACCAGAGTGGAGTTGCAGCTAACGCAAACGCGGGTATCGACGGACAATTATTCGTATTCTTTATAATGGTAGTGGCTGCAGCAGAAGTAAGCGTGGGTTTGGCCATCATCGTTATGATGTTCAGGAACGTTCATTCGGTTGACATAAACTTCCTTAACAGGCTCAAACATTAAAATCTAATTCATCGGATGAATCAATTAGTTTACCTGGTTCCTTTGTTTCCCCTGGTTGGTTTTATTGTGAACGGCTTGTTCAGAAATCAACTATCAAAAGGAGCTTCAGGTATTATCGGAAGTGGTGTGATCCTGGCTTCGTTTGTTGCTTCCTTCCTTTTATTTAATGATGTGCGTAGCGGCAACATCCACAATGCGGTATTATTTAACTTCATCGAAGTTGGTAAACTGGTAATTCCTTTTGAGTTCCAGGTCGACCAGCTTTCATCTATATTTCTCCTGATCATTACAGGAGTCGGCTTCCTGATCCACGTTTACTCTACATCGTACATGCACGAAGAGCGTAAAGACCATTTTGCACGGTACTTCGCTTATCTCAACCTGTTCGTGTTTTCGATGCTGTTGCTCGTTCTTGGCGCGAACTTCCTGATCATGTTCATCGGATGGGAAGGTGTTGGACTTTGTTCATACCTGCTTATCGGTTATTGGTTCAAGAATGATTCTTATAATCGAGCAGCAAAGAAGGCTTTTGTAATGAACCGTATTGGCGATGCTGGTTTTCTGCTCGCAATATTCTGGATCATCCAGTTATTCGGTTCATTAACCTTCACCGAAGTATTTACCCAGGCCTCCGAAATGTCGATGGGCTCGGTAGCACTTACGGGAATTACACTGCTGCTCTTCTTAGGAGCAACCGGTAAATCTGCACAGGTTCCTCTCTATACATGGCTGCCCGATGCGATGGCTGGTCCCACACCGGTATCTGCCCTCATCCATGCTGCAACCATGGTAACTGCGGGTATCTATATGATCGCGCGAAGCAACGTGCTTTATACGTTGGCACCTGTGTCGCAGACTGTAGTAGCGATAATTGGTCTAATTACGGCAATTCTTGCAGCAACGATTGCACTTAAACAGAATGATATCAAAAAAGTGCTTGCTTACTCCACGGTAAGCCAGCTGGGATATATGTTTATTGGTCTCGGTGCTGGCGCATACACCGGTGCCGTTTTCCATGTAATGACACATGCGTTCTTCAAAGCGCTGTTGTTCCTTGGTGCGGGTTCGGTAATTCATGCGATGCATCACGAACAGGATATCCGAAACATGGGTGGGTTGAAAAAGAAATTACCGGTAACGCATATTACTTTCCTTATCGGCTGCATTGCTATAGCAGGTATTCCGCCATTTGCGGGATTCTTTTCCAAAGATGAAATACTCGCAGCGGCCTGGTCGGTAAATAAAATTTATTGGGCGATCGGTGTTATCGGCGCATTCATGACCGCGTGGTACATGTTCCGTTTGTATGGCACCACCTTTCTTGGAAAATTTCGCGGCACAGAAGAACAACATCATCACCTGCATGAAAGTCCTGCTGCAATGACAATTCCACTCATCGTTCTTGCAATCTTATCTATCGTTGGAGGTTGGGTAGGAATTCCGGCCGTGATTATGCCGGAGGCACACAGGCTGGCAGATTTTCTTGAACCAATCTTTGCACGGTCGAATGAACTTCATGAAGCACATCATGCAGATCATGCAACAGAGTGGATCCTGATGGGTGTTTCCGTTGCGGGAGCATTGATTGCAGCCTTAATTGCGTGGACGAGGTACAGCAGGAAGCCTGACCTTGCAGAATCCAAAGGTTTTGCGAAAGTGCTGGAAAATAAATGGTACGTAGATGAACTATACGACAAAATAATAGTGAACCCGCTTAATGCAGCTGCAAGGTTCTTCAACCAGCAGATTGAGAAAGGCGTGATAGACTGGATCGTGAATGGCACAGGTAGACTGGTGCAATATGGCAGCAGGCAGATGAGATGGGTGCAGAGCGGACAGGTTGGCAATTATGTATTGCTGATGGTGCTGGGTATGCTCGTGTTTTTTGTTGTGCAGTTCTTTATAAAAAAATAATAGATGATCTCTGTTTTACTCATACTCGTTCCTTTAGTTGCCGGCATTCTCACCTTCTTTACGGGGAAGGAAGGCGTGGCCAGGACAATTGCATTGCTCACGTCGCTGGTTACGCTGGGCATAAGCATTGCCGGGGTGAGCATTAATCCGAACAGTGCAGAACTGGTGGTGAATACCGATTGGATGCCTTTGCTCGGCAGCAACTTTTATGTGAAGCTCGACGGCATGGGTAAACTTCTGTGCCTGCTCACGGGAGTAGCGTTTCCTGCGGTATTTATTTCAACATGGAACCAGCGCTATTCGAACGGACATAATTTCTTTGCATTGATGCTGCTGTCGCAGGCAGGTTTGATGGGGGTGTTTCTTGCTTACGATGCTCTTCTATTTTATTTCTTCTGGGAGCTTGCATTAATTCCAGCATACTTCCTGTGTTCGCAGTGGGGGGGAGAGCGCAGAATACCAGTTACATTTAAATTCTTCATTTATACTTTCCTTGGTTCGCTGTTCATGCTGCTCGGTATTATCTACCTGTATTTCAGAACTCCCGATCAGTCGTTTGCCATCGAATCGTTCTACAATATCAAACTTTCAACAGCTGAGCAGATCTGGATGTTCTGGGTGATGTTTGTTGCTTTCGCTGTTAAGATGCCGATATTTCCCCTGCACACCTGGCAGCCGGATACCTACGAACAATCACCCACTGCGGTCACAATGATACTAAGCGGGGTGATGGTTAAGATGGGCGTTTTCGGCGTAATTCGCTGGCTTGTTCCGGTTATTCCTGCTGGTTCCTGGGCCTGGGGCGATACTGTTTCCACCCTGGCAGTAATAGGTATGATCTACGCTTCGCTAGTCGCATTAAAGCAGGATGATCTGAAACGCCTGATCGCGTACTCGTCGATCGCGCATATCGGCCTGATGTGCATGGCAATATTCGCAACGAACGACATGAGCATGCAGGGAGTGATGATACAGATGTTTAACCACGGCATCAACATAATCGGGTTATGGATCGTGGTGCATCTCATCGAATCACAATTTGGCACCCGAAAAATGTCGGAGCTGGGAGGCATTGCACAAAAAGCACCTGCATTGGCGATATTGCTCGTAATCGTGGCCCTGGCAAATGTTGCATTGCCGCTCACCAATGCCTTTATCGGTGAATTCCTGATGTTCAGCGGCCTCTTCAATTCCACTGTATCGGATTACAACAAAATATTTACGGTAGCTGCAATTGTTACCATCATCCTTTCAGCCGTGTACACACTGAATATGTTGCAGAAGGTGCTGTTCGGAAATACAAGTAGCGTTACCGCCAACGGACGCGAGATCAGGATTAATGAAACGCTTGTGCTTTCGTTATTGGTGGTACTGATTATTGCCATTGGCGTGTATCCGAAACCAATGCTCGACATTACTCAATCAACAGTTGACTCGATATTATCACGGATGATCACAAAACATCCATAGAGAAAATTATGAATGCACTTGTACTGTCTCCCATATGGGGCGTGATCATGATGTTCAGTGGGATATTCCTGAAGAGAACGGAAACCGTTCGTGCGGTAGCCATCACAGGAATGTCGGTGCTGCTTTTGGTAACAATACTTGAAATAGAAGGCACTACCCTGTTCAAATTTGATGTCAGCAGCATGCTGGTGTTCGACAACTTCGCATTGCTCTTCAATGCGGTTGCATTTTCGGGCGTGTTGCTGTTCTTCCTGTTATCCGGAAGGGATATTAATAACGTTGGACTGGACGTAGCAGATTATTATGCCTTGCTGTTTTTCATTATGACCGGTGTGGTTATTGCTGCTTCATTTACCAACCTGCTGATGTTGTTCCTTGGCATCGAGATCATCTCTATTCCTCTTTACATTTTAACCGGCTCTGATAAACGAAATTTAAAAAGCAACGAAGCTTCGCTCAAATACTTTCTCATGGGTTCATTTTCAACAGGGCTCATGCTGATGGGTATAGCCCTTGTTTATGGAGCAAAGGGAAGTTTCGACCTGGGCGTTATCAGCAAAGGCAATGAAACAATGACTCCCCTGATATCCGCAGGATTCCTGTTGCTTACTTTTTCTATGGCATTCAAGGTGTCGGCCGCACCATTTCATTTCTGGACACCTGATGTGTACGACGGCGCCCCCACAGTATTTACTTCATTCATGGCCACCATCGTTAAAGTGGCTGGGTTCATAGCATTCATCCGTTTGTTCCGTGGAGCATTCGCCGACATGCAGGCACAATGGCAAACGATCATTGCCATCATTACGGCAGCAACGCTATTCATCGGAAATATCACTGCAGTATTCCAGCAAAGTGTGAAAAGAATGCTGGCTTATTCCAGCATTGCACAGGCGGGCTTTATGATGATGGCGATTGTGGCATTGAACACAATTGCGTTGGAAGGAATTATTTACTACGCTGCGGCATATTGCCTTTCGACTATTGGCGCTTTTGCGATATTGATTCGCATGAAAGATTACACCTACGACGGTTACAACGGAATGGGTAAACACCATCCCGCTCTTGCGGCTGCGAATACGATATTCTTTCTTTCACTTGCAGGTATTCCCGCTACAGCGGGCTTTATGGCCAAATTCTACATGCTTAGTGCGGTGCTGAACACGGGTAAGTTATTCTGGCTTGTGGTTGTGGGCGTACTCTGTGCGGCGATCAGCGTTTATTACTACTTCCGCGTTATCCAGGCTATGTATTTCAAAGAAGGAGAAAAGCAGGAAATTCAAACAGGACCTGGTTTCAAACTCATGCTTGGAATTGCTGCAGCCGGTGTAATTCTCCTGGGCCTGTTCCCGCATTGGCTGATTGAGAAGATGTACTTTTTCTTTTAGGCAGAAGGCAGATAGGAGGTGAGCGGTGAACGGTGAGCGGAGAGAAGTTCCAGGTCAGACTCTCCGCCCTTCGTAACATTGGAACTTCACCTCTCACCTCTCACCTTTCACCTCTCACCTCTCACGTCTCACGTCTGCCATTTTCCCTACCTTGCATCTATGTCTACCAAAGACACCTTTCTTTTGGCGTTTCGCACGGTGAGAGGCAACAAGCTTCGCACCGGACTTACCGTAGCCATCATAGCTTTTGGGATAATGGCGCTGGTTGGAATTAAAACAGCCATCACTGCAATGCAGCAGAAGTTTATGGAAAGTTTTTCGTCGATGGGTGCCACGGGTTTCACGATTCGTTATCGCGAACCAAGAATGAACTTCGGAGGAGGTGGCGGTGAGGTTAAAAAAGAGCAGAAAGGCGAGCGCAAAGAAAGAAAATCTAATTCCGGAAAACCAATCACCCGCCAGGAAGCAGAGTTGTTTAAAGAATCGTACGACTTTCCTGCAACAGTGTGTCTGAGTCTTTTCGGATCCCGCGACGCCACGGTTTCTTACTCCAATAAAAAGACGAATCCTACTGTAAGAGTTTATGGCAGTGACGAGAACTATGTAGACCAGAATGGTTTTACCATTGCATACGGCCGTTCGCTTAATGATCTCGATATAAGTTCGGGACGAAACGTGTGCCTCATTGGTTCAGACATTGCGAAGAAATTGTTCGATGGCAATATGGAGAAGCCATTGGAGCAGATCATCCGCGTAAACAATATTCCGTTTCGGGTGGTGGGAATCCTGGGGCAAAAGGGATCGTCTCTTGGCTTTAGCTGGGATAATGTGATTATAACTTCCTATCGCAACGTACAGCGCTTTTTCAATTCAAATACGAACGCATCGTTCAACATCCAGGTAAAGGTGAACGACATCCGGTACATGGATGCTGCTATAGGCGAAGCAACGGCTAATTTTCGGTCGATCAGGAAAATGACGACCACAGAGCAGGAAAATTTTATCATCGATAAAAGCGACAGTTTTGTAGAAATGCTGCTTGGTCAGCTTGCTTTACTTACAGGTGCCGCCTTGATAATCGGTTTGATTACTCTTACCGGAGCTGCAATTGGTTTGATGAACATCATGCTGGTAGCGGTAACAGAGCGCACGAAGGAAGTGGGGTTGGTGAAAGCAATCGGGGGAAAGCAGTCTAACGTGCGAATGCAATTCTTGTTTGAAGCAATTATCATCAGCCTTATGGGTGCGCTGTTTGGTGTTGTACTCGGAGTAATTGTCGGTAATGGATTTTCGTTGTTCCTCAATACGGGATTTGTAGTGCCCTGGAGCTGGATGTTTCTGGGAATTATAATCTGCTCACTCGTAGGCCTCCTCGCAGGATTATATCCCGCTTATAAAGCCTCGCGGCTTAATCCAATTGAGGCTTTGCGTTATGAATAATGGCAGACGTGAGGAGTGAGAGGTGAAAGGTGAAAGGTGAAAGGTGAAAGGTGA
>JAFAGE010000343.1 GCA_023423015.1 Bacteroidota bacterium | reverse complement strand
CACGAATACCGGGGAGTGATGAACCGCGTGGACATAATTACCGGCACGCTTGGCAAAGCCCTGGGTGGTGCTTCGGGAGGATTCACCAGCGGTAAAAAAGAAGTGATAGAAATGCTGCGCCAGCGTTCGAGACCATACCTTTTTTCCAATACATTGGCACCTTCCATTGTTGGCGCGAGTATTACTGTTCTTGACCTGCTTCGTGAAACAACCGAGCTGCGCGATAAACTGGAATACAACACGAAGTATTTCCGTAAGAAGATGACCGACGCTGGCTTCGATATAAAGCCTGGCGACCATCCTATTGTTCCAATTATGTTGTACGATGCCGTTCTGGCGCAGGAGTTCGCAAAACAACTTTTAGCAGAGGGCATTTATGTGGTCGGATTCTTTTACCCCGTAGTTGGAAAAGGGTTGGCCAGAATCCGCGTTCAGCTGAGCGCTGCACATGAACAGGAACATCTCGACAAGGCCGTGGTAGCTTTTGTGAAAGTGGCGGAAAACTTGAAATGAGAACGGAGAGCGGAGAACGGAGAAAGTATACAATTGCCATTGCCGATAAATTTTATGTATATGTCAGATATGGAAAAAAGAGTTATTAATACTAACGAAGCTCCGGCGCCGATTGGTCCTTACAGCCAGGCGGTGTTTGCCGGTAATATTCTGTTTATTTCAGGACAGATTGCTATCAATCCTGAAACCAATGATGTAGAGGCAAAAGATATTGAATCGGAAACCCACCAGGTGATGAAAAACCTGCAGGCGATACTTCATCAGGCGCAGATGGATTTCAACAGCGTTATCAAGACCACGATATTTTTGAGCGATATGTCGCTTTTTGCGCAAGTGAACCAGGTTTATGCTGGATATCTGACGGGCGATTTTCCTGCCAGGGAAACTGTTGCGGTAAAAGGCCTGCCAAAGAATGTGAATGTCGAAATCAGCATGATCGCTGCCCGTTAGAAACCCATACCCATATCTTTGCGCCAAATTCAGCGAATGACTATTGCCGTGCTTGCAGACGAAGCGTTGAAGGCGGAATTCAACCCGAGGCGCTTTCCGGAAGATGTTGAAGTAATCTATGCCGACAGCATGCGGGCTTTAACGGCGGTAGAGGCGGATGTTTATTTCGACTTACAATTCAACCATGATCCGGAAAGGACGCGCCATCTGCAACGGCTTTTACCGAAACCTGTGGTGATAAATTCAGTAGTACATACCTGTGCTGAAACCGATCCGGCCTTTATCCGTATTAATGCCTGGCCAACGATGCTGAAAAGATCCGTAGCGGAAGTGGCATGCATATCGGGCAATGAGCGGCAGGTACAACAGATTTTTGAACAACTTCGATGGGATGTACAACTGGTTCCTGACGTTCCCGGCATGATTACGCCGCGGGTGGTATCCATGATCATCAACGAAGCGTGCTTCGCCCTCGGGGAAGGTGTAAGTACACAAAAGGAAATTGATATGGCTATGCAGCTGGGTACTAATTACCCATATGGCCCGTTCGATTGGTTGCAGAAAATCGGCCGGGAAAGAATTCTTGAACTACTCCGGCATCTTCGTGGCACTTCCGCACGATATGAAATTGCTCCCGGATTATCAGCCGTGGAATTCTCATGAAGATCCTATACATTGATACCGCTCTTGAAAACGCCTCTACGGGCCTGATACGTGACGGCTTGATAGTCAGCTTCCGATCCAATTCCCTGCAATCGGACCATGCAGCCTGGATACATACGGCAATAAAGGAGCTGATGCAAGAAGCAGGCGAACTTCCCGAAACACTCGACGCTATTGCGGTCACGTCCGGGCCGGGCTCCTATACCGGGCTTCGCGTTGGCATGGCTACCGCAAAGGGACTGTGTTATGCTCTCGGGAAACCCCTGATCACAGAAAATGTGTTGAAACTCACAGCAATAGCGGCCCTGGATTATCATTTATCGCAGAACACTTCTGCAAAAGATCCCCTGGTCTGCGCCATGATCGATGCACGGAGAATGGAGGTATTCACGGCTTTGTATACCAAAGACCTGGAGGAGAGCCTGGCTCCTGCAGCTTTAGTGCTGGACGAGCGCAGTTTTTCTGCGGAGTTGTCGAAAAACACCATTATTTTCTGTGGGAACGGCTCAAATAAGTGGAAAAATCTGTGTAATCATCCAAATGCAATTTTTTACTCTATTTCCCACAGTCCCGAAAATTTCGCCCGGGTAGCGGCTGAAAAGCTTATGGGACGCGAGTTTACGGACCTCGCCTATTCTGAACCTGACTACTTCAAAGGCTTCTATTCAGCTAAGTAAATATTTAAAAAGAAAATAATTGGTTACCCTCTGTTCCATTTTAAATTATGGCTTAAATTTGCGTTTGCAACTAAAGGAGGTGTGACAATGAATGTTTCGAGCAATTATTCCATGATCCTAAATGCGGAAGATGAGAACAGCGTACCGGTGAAAGTTGATTTCGTGAACCTTAAGAAAGCTGCGATGATCTTGCGCGCGCTCAATCACAAGCTAAGGCAACAGATTGTGAAACTTATCGATGAAAACAAAAAACTCACAGTTACAGAGATTTACATAAAACTGCGGTTAGAGCAGTCTGTAGCTTCCCAGCACCTGGCTATCCTGCGGAGGGCGGGCATCGTGAAAACAACGCGCGACGGCAAATTCATCCACTATTCGGTTAATAATCCAAGAGTTGAGGGCATAATGAACTGCGTGCAAAGCCTCACGGAGTAAGTAAGGTATCTTTTATACCTTTGCGAATGCTTATCAAACAACTCTACACTGGTTGTCTTAGTGAAGCCGCATATTATATCGAAAGCAGGGGCGAGGCCGCTATTATTGACCCGCTGAGGGATATTGACGTTTACCTGGATCTGGCTAAAGAGCGGAATGCGAAAATCAAATTCATTTTCGAAACCCATTTTCATGCTGATTTCGTAAGCGGACACCTCGACCTGCAGAAAGCTACCGGCGCAACCATTGTTTACGGTCCCGATACTGAAACAAGTTTCCCCATACATCTCGCAAAGGATCACGAGCGCTTTTCGCTGGGCGACTTAAGCATTGAGGTGCTTCATACACCGGGTCATACGCTTGAATCAACCTGTTATCTTCTAAGAGATGCTTCCGGTAATCCACATGCTGTGTTTACCGGCGATACTTTGTTTGTTGGCGACGTGGGGAGGCCCGACCTGAGCAGTGGCAACAAATCAAAAGAAGAGCTTGCATCCATCATGTACGATTCTCTTCAGAATAAGATCCTGACGTTGCCCGACAACGTTATCGTTTATCCCGCACACGGTGCAGGCAGCAGTTGCGGCAAAAACCTGGGCAACGAAACCGCCAGCACAATCGGCGAACAAAAACAGTCGAACTACGCATTACAACTGCAATCGCGTGAAACATTTATCGCAGCAGTACTTAGTGGCCTGGGCGAGCCGCCACAATATTTCCCGGAAAATGCCCGCAAAAACAAGGAAGGATATGAAAGCCTTGACAACATCATGAAGCAGGGTTTAACCCCTTTGAGCGTGGAAGAGTTCAAACTCCGCGCGGAAGATGAAGATATTACGGTGCTGGATACACGCCCCGGCACAACATTTACCCAGGGTTTTGTTCCAAATTCAATAAATATAGGATTAGAGGGAAGGTTTGCTGAATGGGCTGGTGTATTACTCCCTTTTGATAAGACAATTGTGGTTGTAGGAGAGCCTGGCACTGAAAAGGAAACCATAGTGCGGCTTGCACGTGTTGGCTTTTCAAAGATTGATGGTTTTTTGAACGGTGGGTATAGTGAGTGGCAAAAAGCAGGCGAACCGATAGACATGATCATCGACGTTGAAGCAGATGAACTGGCTATGGACATCCCGCACGACGACAATCTCGTTGTTCTGGACGTAAGAAGAGAAACAGAGTTTGGTGACGGTCATGTGGTCAATGCCATAAATATTCCACTTGATGAGTTTACAGATGTTGCCAATATTTCAGATTTCGAAGACAATCAGAATATTTATATACACTGCGGCAGCGGGTACAGAAGTGTAACAGCTGCATCCCTGCTTAAAAAGCAGGGCATTCACAACCTGCGGAATGTTCTCGGTGGTTTTGATAAAATAAAGGAGCAGAAGGGAATCAATATTGCCAAGGAAAATAGTGTGCTGAACTGATCCGTTCTCACGAAGGAAGCGGCGCCTCATCAATCCACAGAGGTGCATATTCTGGTTTCCACTCTTTTTTCCAGCGCCGGTGACTCCACAGCCACATGTCGGGATGTTGGCGGATTACGCGTTCAAGGAACTTCACATACCTGCGTGTTATTTCTCCCGGGGGCAAGGTGGAAGCATCTTCTGTGCAGAATTCTGTTGCCAGCTGATAATGACCGCGCTTTGTTTTAAATATCTGCGCAAATGCCACTGCAAGATTTCCGGCAATGGCCCCGCGTTCCGGCCCGCGCATAAAGGGAGTAGGCCTTCCAAAGAAATTCATCCAATATGCTTTTGAAGGATCTCCGGGCACCTGGTCGGCAACGAGTGCAAGCAGGTACTGCGAACTGCGATAAGGGATCATCGCATTCTTCATGTCTGTTGCCGGAAGCAAAGCGTTATTTTTTGAACTGCGGATCTTCAACATCAGTTTGTCGAATATCTGATTTTTAACAGGCATGTAAACTACAAGCACCAGGTATGATGTGTAAGATGCCACTGCCACATTTGCGAGTTCCCAGTTAAAATTGTGGCCAAGGTGAAATTGCATGCGTTTACCCTTGCTGTGCATCTGCTCCATTAATGTAACGTCGGCCTTGAAGTGCTTAGCTGCAAACCGGGTTCCGCCCGACAAAAGCTTCAGTGTTTCAATGAAATTGTCGATGAAGTTTTTATAGAAGCGTTTTGCAATCTTTTTCTTTTCCTCGCCCGATTTTTCAGGAAATGCGATGTCGAGGTTTGCAAGCACTACTTTCCTCCGGTATCCCGCTACATGGTAAATAATGAAATAAAGAAAATCAGACAGCAGGTACAATACCCTCAAAGGAAGCAATGAAAGCAGGTAGAGAAAGCCATGAACCAATTGATACATCATGTATTCACCCATTTTTTAGCATCCTGCTCCACATGATTCAATTCCACCTTCACTTTAAATTTATTTCGCAGGTGACGTGCGAGGCTGTCGGCAGCAAAAACGCTGCGATGCTGCCCACCGGTACAACCGAAACTCACCTGGAGGTCAGTAAATCCTCTTTTGATGTAATCTTCAACCGAAATATCAACTATACTGTAGATGCTGTTCAGGAATTCAGAAATCTTTGATTTCTGCTCAAGGAAATCCTGTACAGATTTGTCGCGGCCCGTAAGTTTTTTATACTCCTCATATCTGCCCGGGTTGTGCAGGCCCCGGCAATCGAATACAAATCCACCGCCATTGCCTGAAATGTCGGGTGGTATTCCTTTCTTATAAGAAAAGCTGTTGATGTGTACAACAAGCGGCGTTTTATTGGTGGCCTGTACTGGTTGAAAACGTCCGACTATTTCATCGGATATCACAATTTTTAATAGCCTGTCGAATTCCTCGAGTTGAATGCCGGCATTCCTGTTTTCAAGAAAGGCTTTGAGGTTGCTTAGTGCAAGTGGAATGCTGGTGAGAAAATGTGCTTTGCGCTCGAACAATCCGCGGAAACCATATGCACCAAGTACCTGCAAAAGGCGAATCAGCACGTACCCATTGTACTGGCTCACAAATTTTTCGCGATCAATTTTTTCATGCAATTGTTCTTCGACGCAGCCCAGGTAATAGTCCAGCAAACTGTTTTTCCACTCGTCGGGTAATTCTGCTTTTGCCTGCCACAACATCGAAGCAACGTCGTATTGCAATGCTCCTTTCATTCCTCCCTGGTAGTCGATAAAATGTACAACGTCATCTTTGATCATGATGTTCCGGCTCTGGAAGTCGCGGAACATAAAATATTTGTGATCAGTCGCTGAAAGGAAACTGCTCAGTTGCTCAAAATCGTCGAGCAGTTTTTCTTTATCGTAAGGTGTTTGAAGTGTATCGAGGAAATAGTATTTGAAATAGAGCAGATCGCTCATGATGGCTTTTTTACCAAACTCGCGACTGGTGATACAGCGGCTGTAGTCGAGGTCGCGGTCGCCCATCATTTGCATGTGTGCAAGTTGCCGCAGCGAGAGTTGAAACAACGCGAAAACATCCTGCGAATGTCCTTCCTTCTCGAGCTTTTTCAGCAACGAATCATCTCCAAAATCTTCCTGCAGGTATATGGTCTCTTCTTCATTTACAGCAAGAATTACCGGCACGGGACATCCACGCGCACGGAAGTGCCTTGAGAAGTAAATGAAGGTGCGATTTTCAGCTATGTTTTTGCCATAGGTAGCTATGTAAGTGGTGGGATCGGTATACACCCTGAAGTACATCCGGTCGCTGCCACTCTGCGGAATTTTTTCGATGGCAGTTGCTTCCAGCCCCAGTTTGTTTGCGGTAAGGTTTCGTATTGCGTCGAGTACTTCTTCCATCTGCGCGAAATTAGTAGTTTAACTTATCGTTTTATGAGATCGTCGAGCTCTTCGGCCAGCGCGTCTTCTGCAGGATCATGCTCTTCGGTGCTGCCGCCGTTTTGCTCCAGGTCGGCCCGAAGCATCCGTTCAAGTTCTTCAATATAAGAACGTGCCGTGAGTATGTATTCGTCTGTGTCGCGTATAGAAGCAAGTTTTTTCAGATTGTCTTCATCTTTTACCAGGAACTTCCGCGCAGCCCGTTGAGCGGTCAGCTCTTTGAATCCAAGGTTCTTCATCACATCGATACCGAGTCGTAGCGATGTATCGATAGTTTCACGATACACGTGCAGCATACCTGCATTCATGAGATCATATGCGTCGTACCTGTTTTTTGCCCGGACAAACATCCGGAGATTAGGGAAATATTTTTTGATGGTTTCGATCATCTCCAGCCTTTTCTCTGATGGCTCCAGGGCTATCACGATAATTTTAGCCTGCGACGCTCCTGCTGCTTGTAGCAGGTCGGGTCGGGAAGCATCGCCGTAATACACTTTCAAACCCATCTTCCGGAGGAGTTCAACCCGTTCTGAGTTGGT
>JAFAGE010000292.1 GCA_023423015.1 Bacteroidota bacterium | reverse complement strand
CACATGCACACATGTGGAACCCGACTACTATTCACCGCAATCAGTCGTGGATATATGCAGCTAACCTGGCGTATGGTGTAACGACTACCCGCGATCCCCAAACCGGAACAACGGATGTGCTCACCTATGGTGACATGGTAGATGCCGGCAAAATGGTAGGACCGCGTATTTACTCAACAGGTCCGGGTGTTGGCTTCTGGCGATACAATGTGAGAGACTCTGCTCATGCAAGCAGCATTCTGAAACAATACAGCAAATATTTCAATACGCGATACATTAAGATGTACATGACGGGTCCGCGTAACGTGAGAGAATGGATCATCAAGTCCTGCCGCGACCAGGGCCTGTTGCCTACTACAGAAGGTGGATTGAATATTAAAACCAACCTTACTAACCTGATGGATGGATATCCCGGACACGAACATGCTTTCCCTATATACCCGATTTATAAAGACCTGCTTACAACGATTGCTGAATCAAAGATTGCATTGACGCCCACTTTGCTGGTTTCATATGGCGGTCCGTTTGCAGAAAATTATTTCTACGAAACGGAAAAGGCGTACAGCGATAAAAAGATGCAGCGCTTTATGCCTTACGAAGAACTGGCTGGAAAAACTCGCCGCATCGAAGGGTGGTTTATGGATGAAGAGCATGTTTTTCCTAAACACGCAAAAACAATGAAGAAACTCATTGAAATGGGTGCTCTCTCGGGGATCGGCAGCCACGGCCAGTTCCAGGGATTAGGGTATCATTGGGAAATGTGGGCAATGCAAAGTGGTGGAATGAAAAACCACGATGTTCTGCGTATAGCAACAATCATCGGTGCAACTTCATTGGGTCTTGATGGCGATATGGGTAGCATTGAGCCAGGTAAGCTTGCCGATCTTGTAATACTTGACAAAAATCCGCTTGAACAAATCAGGAATTCAAACAGCGTAAGCATGGTGATGAAAAACGGACGTTTGTATAGCGGCGACACGCTTGATGAAATTTACCCCGCGCAAAAGAAGCTTGTAATAAACGAATGGAGCTATGACAGGCCAGAGGTAAATGGGGTTAGTGAATAATTTATGTCTTCAAACGGGATAGGCATAGGGCATAGGGCATAAGGCCATAGGAATGTGCGAAGTGAGCAGCGAGAGACGAAAGATCGCCCTTATCCTATGCCCTCAAAATGCCAGGCGGAAGCTGCCGAATACTCCGAATTTTTTGGAGCGTTCGGGAGGAAGGGGCCGGGGAGCAATGCGCCATACAAAGTCGAACCGGAAAAGTTTAAAGATGTTGTCGACCCCTGTGCCTACTTCGAGGTAAGTTTTTCCATTCAGCGTTTGGAAAGGGAACTCCGAATTTGGTGGTGTATTGTGCGCGATATTTGCATCACTCATTCCGCCCCACAATGCGCGGGCGCTGTAGAATTGACGGAACTTTAATTTTTTCAGTAAAGGAATGAATCGGAACAACCCGTTCCCGATGTTGTGTTCGAAATTTACTCCTGCGTAATGGTCATTTATGAATTCGTACCTGTTCATCAGGTTGAACGCATACCTGTTATAGTAGTAAATTTCATTACCCGGTGCAATATCTAAAAGCATATATGGTAATGTGCCATAAGTTTTACCTGCAAACAGGTTATAGTAGATGCTTCCGAATGGAGCAATCTTTTTATAATGCGACACACTTGCGCTGAGCTTTGTGTAATCGTAATCGCTGCCGAAAACGTTGGGAATACCTTTGGTATATCTTGCTTCAACAATAGGATAGTCGCTACCCAGGCTTATCCTGTTGAATGTGCTTTCTAGAAATTTTTCAAGAAAAGCATATCTCAGTCTCAGGCTGAACTCAGCTGTGCTCACTTCACCTACTTTCCCGTTATCAGGGTTTATAGGAGGTAAATTCCGCAAGGGTTCAAATGTTTTATGAATGCCGGAAAATTGCGCAGAGAAACCGCTTTGTGTTTGTTTGAAGAATTCCAATCGTTTTTCATCAATCAGGATAAATTTTATCGGAACCCCGGTTTTCCGGATCGCGAGCGCAAAAATGTTATCCTGGCTGATCTCGTCGTAATATGTTTGTCCGAAGTCGATATCTTTTTTATATGAAGCCATGACGTACGATCGCGGATTCTTATTGATGAGATGCATCACATCCATCTTGTATTTCCAGCGCTGGTCGGTAAATCCATATGCGGCATATGCATGCAGGAACCATTTTTTGCTGAAATGTTTGTTGGTTCCAAGATCAAAGCGTGTCCGGAATCCTTCAAGTGCATTGTAAGAAACCCAGTTGTACCATGGACCGATTTCGAAATTACCAATGTTCTTATAACCCACAGTAAGAAAATAAACTGTTTCTCTCGCTCTTTTGAAAGCTGGTAGTTTTACCAGTGTATCAACCATCCGGTAGATGTTCTGCTCTGTTCCGGTTAATTCTTCATGCCTTACATCCGACCAGTATTCGTCGGGCTTGTCCATGGCCGTGTCTGTCAATATCGTTTCTTCCAGCAGTTTGTTTTTCCCAAGTTCTGCTATCACCTGTGGGCTGTTTACCTCCACATCCTTGTATGTGGTTGTTTTCCGGCCTACAAACGAAAGCCGGGATCCTCCGAGAGGGGAGATGTCCACCACAAATTTATCTTTATACAGGAACCATGTAGAATCGTTAATAAGCTTGTATTCCTGAATTAAACTCAGCTGATCAACGAAATTGATGTTTGCTTCTTTCGACAATCGCAGATTCATCTTCTGTACCGCAAATGTGGAATCGTGAATCCAGAAGTCGCCCTCAAAGGTATTTTCGCCCTTGCGTTTCGGAGTAAACGTCATGTGAATTAATCTCCGTCCTGCAATAAATTGACTGTCGAGCACCCGGTATTTATAATACGAATCGCCGTTGTCGCTGATGGGGCTGATGAATTGTTTGTCGAATACAGGAATAAAATTGCTGTAGAAGTTTACGTTCTGCTCCATGCCTCCCAGTAGCCGGCTCACACTTTCGTTGTTTACTCCAATCGTTTTACTTCCCTTTATTACCTCGCGCCTTCGTAGTGGATCCTTCTGAAAATAATAGTCGGATATTGTTTCGGTCAGGTATATCGGTAATATCGGTCTTCCCTCAGATGTGTCTACATTGTCGAAGATGAACTTGAAATTTTTCAGCAGCTTCAATTCCTGCATGCGCTGCTTATTGATATTCTTGATATCCAATTCAAGTTTGTTATACAACTCGTAACCGAAGTTCGAGAAGCGGTATCGGTCGTTCATTGCTTTTCTGCGCACAATCCTTCTCCACATCAGCCAACCGCGGTCTATCTTTCGTTTCACCACCACTTCTGATGCGTACTTGCCGCGTTCAAGAAAAATATCAAGCGTCAATTCATTGTTGACGGCTTTGGAA
>JAFAGE010000220.1 GCA_023423015.1 Bacteroidota bacterium | reverse complement strand
GGGCATAGGGTCTATTCACACTTAAATTCGCCACTTACAATTCACAATTCCGTATTCACCATTAGTATTTTTTTGCTCATAAACTCCCTGCGCTTATCTTTGCCGTCCATTTACGGAAGGTGATTCTGTGAGTGGTGTTTGGATCGGTAGTTCAGTTGGTTAGAATGCCGCCCTGTCACGGCGGAGGTCGCGGGTTCGAGTCCCGTCCGGTCCGCAGAAAGCTCCTGAATTTTTCAGGAGCTTTTGTTTTTTGGAGAAATCTTCCGCGCGGCTGAGATGCGGCGAAGCCCGTCTCAGTGCCAGCCTTGCGCCGGCATTCGAGTCTCGTCCGGTCCGCTTATGCGCCTTTTTGGAGGATTTCAGCGAAACTCATTTTTACAAGGCAGTTTCGAGAAAGAATACCTCAGCTAACCAATCCAGAATTCAACAGGCACATTAAAACTATTGGAGAGCTTTCAGGCATTAAGCGGTGGTAAAAATTTCATACAAAAAGGGCAATCAGCAGATAGCTATTACAAAGCCAAAATATGAATGGATTACTTCACATACGGCCAGACGATCAATTTGCACAAATGAGTTTTTTGCTGGTACCTCGGTGGAGTTTGCAATGAAAATCAGCGGGCACAAGCGTACGAAAGATTTTTGGACCACTTATCGTTCGGAATCCGAATAGAACCCTTGGCAGCACTGCGTTTCCGTGGATATTAACACAATGTGATTTAATATTTCTTAACTATTCCTTTAGGTCGTTTATTTTCGTTCCAGTTCATTAACATACCTGTTGCGGTTCATGCTGGATACACTTTTATTCCAGTATTATTAAAAGGGAACCGGGTGCAAATCCCGGGCTGACGGGCAACTGTAAGTAACATCTTCAAAGTATCTTCCACATTTTTGTCCATTGTTCCAAATGAAGGAATGAGAAGGACCGATACTTTGGTTACAAGCCAGGAGACCTGCCGTAAACAGCTATTGTTTGGAACCTTCCCGAATAAGGTACAGCCAGAGATCAGTTGCTTCAACCGGTTAATTCCGCATTTTTACTGGAGTCGTCGTCTCTTGTCGTGCCGCATTATTAACGTTCAAACAATTTGAAATGCAGTACGAAAATGAAGTGTTGCTGAAAGAGAACAAAAACCGTTTTGTAATTCTCCCTATCAATTATCCCAAAGTGTGGCAAATGTATAAGAAGCATGAAGCCAGCTTCTGGACAGCCGAGGAAATCGATTTAAGCGGTGATCTTCAACATTGGGCCGCACTCAATGACGGCGAACGTCATTTCATCTCGCATGTGCTGGCTTTTTTCGCGGCCAGTGACGGCATCGTAAATGAAAACCTGGCCGTGAATTTTATGAGTGATGTACAATTGCCGGAGGCGAGATGTTTTTATGGCTTCCAGATCATGATGGAAAATATTCATTCGGAAACCTATGCTTTATTGATCGACACTTACATTAAAGATCCACAGGAAAAACATCGTTTATTTCATGCCATAGATACTGTTCCTGCTGTAAAGAAAAAAGCAGAATGGGCGTTGCGTTGGATAGAAAATGGTTCGTTTGCAGAACGTCTTGTTGCTTTTGCCGCGGTGGAAGGAATATTTTTCAGCGGCAGTTTTTGTTCCATATTCTGGTTGAAAAAAAGAGGGTTGATGCCTGGACTTACATTTAGCAATGAACTCATTAGCCGCGATGAGGGATTGCATTGTGAATTTGCCTGCTTGCTATATAGCATGTTGCAGAATAAACTTACACAAGGGGAAGTAGCCGCCATCATATCAGATGCAGTCGCCATCGAGAAAGAATTTATTACCGAAGCATTACCTGTAAAATTGATCGGTATGAACGCCGACCTGATGAAACAATATATCGAGTTTGTTGCAGACCGCTGGTTGGTCGAGCTCGGTAACCCTAAAATTTATAATGCGTCGAATCCATTCGATTTTATGGAAATGATCTCTCTCGAAGGAAAAACTAATTTCTTCGAGAAGCGGGTAGGCGACTATCAAAAAGCCGGGGTGCTGGCGCAAAAAGATTCCCAGGTCTTTTCAACGGATGAAGATTTTTAACCCATAAAGAATTTATAAATGAGCTATGTAATAAAAAGAAACGGTAAGCAGGAGTCGGTGAAGTTCGATAAGGTTACTGCCCGCATCCAGAAATTAAGTTATGGCCTGAGCCCACTTGTTAGTGTGTTAGACGTTGCCAAGAAAACCATTGAAGGAATTTATGAAGGTGTGCCTACAACCGAGCTGGATAACCTCGCGGCTGAAACTTCCGCATCTTTAACTGCTACACATCCCGATTACGCCATTCTTGCTTCCCGAATTGCAATAAGCAATTTGCATAAAAGCACTATTAAAAGTTTTTCAGCTAATATGCAAAAACTTTATGAATGCAATAATCCTGTTACCGGTAAAAAGATGCCATTGATAGCCGAGGATGTGATGCAAATTATCAGGGAAAATGCCGACCTGCTCGATAGCACCATCATCTATGATCGTGATTATGGATTCGATTATTTTGGTTTTAAAACATTGGAGAAATCATATCTTCTTCGCATCGATGGTAAAGTGGCGGAGCGTCCGCAGCATATGTACATGCGCGTAGCAGTGGGCATTCATAAAAATGATATCGACAGCGTGATCAGGACATATAACCTGATGAGCGAAAAATGGTACACGCATGCTACGCCAACACTTTTCAATGCGGGAACTCCAAAGCCGCAAATGTCTTCTTGTTTTTTATTAACGATGAAGGACGACAGTATCGACGGCATTTACGATACGCTCAAACAAACAGCGAAGATATCCCAAAGCGCCGGAGGTATTGGGTTAGCTATTCATAACGTACGCGCTACCGGTAGTTATATCGGCGGAACCAACGGCACTAGCAATGGCATTATCCCGATGCTGCGCGTGTTCAACGATACGGCCCGCTATGTAGACCAGGGCGGCGGCAAAAGAAAAGGAGCATTCGCCATTTACCTCGAACCCTGGCATGCCGATATATTTGATTTTCTCGATCTACGCAAGAACCATGGCAAAGAAGAATTGAGAGCAAGGGATTTGTTTTATGCATTGTGGATGCCGGACCTGTTTATGAAGCGCGTGGAGACAAATGCTGACTGGAGCCTGTTCTGTCCGAATGAAGCGCCCGGTTTACAGGAGTGCTATGGCGAAGAGTTTGAAAAACTGTATGAGCAGTATGAGCAAGAAGGAAGGGCATTGAAGACAGTAAAAGCGCAGGACCTGTGGTTTGCTATCCTGGAAGCGCAAATTGAAACAGGCACTCCTTATTTGCTGTATAAAGATGCGGCCAATATGAAAAGCAACCAACAGAACGTCGGCACCATTAAAAGCAGCAATCTTTGCACGGAAATTATGGAATACACATCGCCCGAGGAAGTGGCAGTTTGTAACCTTGCATCCATCGCTTTACCCCGTTTTGTAGTGGACGGAAAATTCGATCATCAAAAATTATGCGATGTTACCTACGAGGTGGCCAAAAGCCTCAACCGCGTGATCGATATGAACTATTACCCCGTTGAAGAAGCAAGAAGGTCGAATATGCGACACCGGCCAATCGGCATAGGCGTCCAGGGGTTGGCAGATGTATTTATTTTATTGCGTTTGCCCTTCGAAAGTGACCTTGCCAAATTGCTTAACAAGAATATATTTGAGACAATTTACTTCGCTGCGATGACAGCCAGTAAAGACCTCGCAAAAGAACAGGGGGCCTATGAAACTTTCGCCGGTTCGCCGGTATCGAAAGGCATTTTCCAATTCGATATGTGGGGCGTTCAGCCGAGTGATCGCTGGGATTGGCAAGCGCTGAAAGCCGAAGTGAAACAACATGGCGTAAGAAACTCTTTACTGGTAGCACCTATGCCAACTGCCTCCACCTCGCAATTGTTTGGCAATAACGAATGTTTCGAGCCATATACCAGTAATATTTATACAAGGCGGGTTTTAAGTGGGGAATTTATCATAGTAAATAAACATTTGCTTCATGACCTGGTATCGTTAGGTTTATGGAACAATACAATGAAGAATAAGATAATAGCCGCTAATGGTTCCGTTCAGCATATCGATGAAATTCCCGCTGAAATCAAAGAGATTTATAAAACTGTTTGGGAAATCAAACAGCGCAACCTGATCGATATGGCAGCAGACCGTGGAGCCTTCATTTGCCAATCACAATCATTGAATTTATTTGTCGAGTCGCCTAATACCGCAAAACTGACTTCCATGCATTTTTATGCGTGGCGAAAAGGATTAAAAACCGGGATGTATTACCTGCGTACCAAGGCAGCAGCACAGGCTGTTCAGTTCACGGTTGAGAAGCAGGAGGCAGGTAAAGCTGAAGCAACAGTAGCTAATATGAAGCCCGGGGATGTATCGGATGGTGCCACTTGCAGCATGCAAGATGGCTGTATCAATTGCAGCGCATAACATTGCTAACAAAATGATAAGGCAGGCGTTCATGAAAAACGCCTGCTTTTTATGCCATTTCCTTTTTCTTTTCCCTTCGTTCTTTACATTATTGACTGTTTTGGGTTCCGTCTATCGACGGAATTAAAAAGGAACCGTGTGAAATTCACGGGCTGTTGCGCAACTGTAATCCGGGTAAAACCCGGGATGCCAGATACTCGCCTTTAAACAGACGAATGCTTTCGCAGTTTAAAGCAGTAGCAGGAGCAATTTTTTCTTTCACCCAATAGCTGTTTCCTCTCTAACACTTCAAATTCCAGAAGAGCCGACAGTAGTTACTCGAACTTATCCAAAACAGCGCAGTATTTGGGTATTTTCGGGGAAATATTTGGGTAATTTCATGCACTCTGGAAAATGAGGCAGATGCCCCATATAATGTGATGAAATGAAAACAGGCAATACATACCTTTAATCACCTGTTCGCCCTAAACACTCTTCATCTATGCTTCTTAACCTGGTCTTGTTTTTTACAATCCTGGCTTACAGCATTATTGTAAGCCAATCGTTCATGTATATACTTTCGTTAAGGCACATGCAGCTCAACCTGCAGGCTTCGGAATATATTGCAGTCCGAAAACTGATTGATGCCGGTATGAATTCACGATTCCGGTATGTGTTCTACATTGCTCTTATTTTTAGCCTGCTGCTTGTGATAGTAAGTGCATTTTATGCACCGGGTTTGCTTTTTATATCAGCTTGCATTGCTTTTGTTGCGTTGGTAGCAGATACAATCATTACTGTAAAAGGGAATCTGCCCATAAATACGGAAATCAACAGTTGGACAAATGAGCGATTCCCGCAAGACTGGGAGAAATACAGAATTCAATGGTTGACTTTTTATCAATACAGGCAGATTCTGAATATTACCGGCTTTGTTTGCCTGGTTGCAGGTGTAATATTTGGTTGATGGTCGATCGTAAGTCGAAAAAGTTTCCACTCACGGAATTCCTGGCTGTTATCCCGTGGTTGCAGTAGTAGTATCGACCCGCACAGCGAAATAAATTTATGCGCGCGTGATCATTTTATGTAACTTAATACAACCATTCCACTCCGCCCACCCCTCACCCATAAACCATTGTTGCATGAAATACATTTTATGCGGCCTGCAGCTTTTTATCGGGTACTTCGCTGCTGCGCAACAAAGCCATACCGCCTCATTTATAGCGAAACTCGGGAACGATACGGTGATCGTTGAAACCTACAACATGAACCACAATCATCTCTACGGTAAAGCTTTTTTGCGGTATCCCGAAGACCAGATCGGCGTTTTCAACTTTCACTTCTTCCCCGATGGCAGCATCCGACACTATTCTATCGCCTATATGCATCCGGACAGCAATTTTATAGGGAGTGGTGTTGCCGGTGCCTACTGCGAAAGCGATTCCTGTTCCTGGTACGGCGTCTGGCAAGGTGTCACGGAAGAATACTCACGTAAGCACGCTACAAAACGGCTTGATTTTATTGGTGGATGGACACCCACCATTTCCCTGATTGAATGGAATTGTATGCGGCTGACAAAGTCGAAAGAGAAGATGCTGCCACTGATGCTCCTGAACGACTACATCGGCGTGCGCGAAGTTGCGGTATACAAGGGTGAACAAGACACCATTCTTTTCGGTGGTCCTTTTTTAGAGTACACGAAACTGACAACAAATGCGGAAGGCCGCATTCTTACCTACGACGGAACAGGAACTCCGTGGAATTATATTGTAACCAGGCATGAACCGCTTGATGTAGATCAGTTTGCTAAACGCCTGTCTAAAACACCGAAGGTGGGTGTACCATCTCCAACAGAAAATGTTGATTTTGTAGTTCAGAAAGATACCATACGACTGTCGTACGGCAGACCGGCAAAAAGAGGCAGGCAAATTTTTGGCAGTGTTGTTCCCTACGATTCCGTATGGCGCACAGGTGCAGGCGATCCCACTAAAATTGATTTACCCTACGACATAAAAATCGGGAAAACGCAGATACCAAAAGGAGCCTATATTTTATACACCATACCCCGACGCAGCTCGTGGCAACTGATCTTCAATAAAGATTTGCAGGCGTGGCCCACCGACCCAAACCGCTCTGCAGATTTTGCAACTGTTCCTATGAAAGTGAGAAATCTTGAAGAAGTTACGGAACGATTTATTATCCATATCGAACCTTCAGCAAAAGGCGGAATTATTAAAATGACATGGGATCAGACCGAAGCCACGGCTGAGTTCCAGGTTAAAAATTAAGATAGGTTCGGAGAGCGATTATTCGACAATGTCCACTAACGGCAAACGGAAATAAGGTCGGCGGGCGGAGGGCGCTTCATGTGTCACTTCTCCCTTTCATATCATCGCGGTTTCGTCCGGGGACAGTAACTTGTGACCAGGATAGCAGATTCTACAAAACCGTCAAAAATGAACCAACTCAAAGGTGTGCACCATGTAACTGCCATCACCAGCAGTGCGGAAAAAAACTATGGTTTTTTCACCCATACACTCGGAATGCGGTTGGTTAAGAAAACTGTTAACCAGGACGATATTCAAACGTATCACCTGTTTTTTGCCGACGACACCGGGAGCCCTGGAACAGACATGACCTTCTTTGATTTTTCGGGTATTTCCAAAGGAAGGCACGGCACCAATGAAATTGCCAAAACTTCCTTTCGGGTTTCTTCCGATGCAGCAATAGATTACTGGGTTAAACGCTTCGATCGTCTTGGAGTGAAGCATAACGGGATAATTACGCAATTTGGAAAGAAGACAATTTCTTTTGTTGACTTCGACGACCAGCAATACCAGTTGATTTCTGATGAACAAAACAGGGGAATAAAATCAGGCACTCCATGGCAAAAAGGTCCGGTTCCTTTAGAATATGCGATTACAGGTTTGGGGCCTGTGTTTATTCGCGTATCAGACTTAAAACAATTCACACAGGTGCTCGACCAGGTGTTGATGATGCGTGAATCAGATGCAGACGGCGCTTTTCATTTGTTTGAAATGGGAGAGGGGGGTAATGGTGCTTCGGTAATTGTTGAACATGATGATAAGTCTGGCTACAGCATGCAGGGATTCGGGAGTGTACATCACGCAGCCTTTCGTGTAGAAGATAAGGCAGCGCTGGACGAATGGGATGAACGCATGAGCCGGTTTGGGTTTGCTACGTCAGGTTTTGTAAACCGTTATTTTTTTGGATCTCTGTATGTTCGCGTGGCTCCGCAAATTTTATTCGAATTTGCAACAGAAGGTCCGGGCTTTATGGGCGATGAGCCATACGAAACACTGGGCGAAAAGTTATCACTACCTCCATTTCTCGAACCGCAACGCGAAACCATTGAGCAGCTGGTTCGTCCTATTAACACGGTGAGAAGCGACAGGGAATTTGCGAAAGAATAAGTGTGACTTCAGAGCGACATCTTCTCCAGCAACTCTACATAACCATCCGTTCCGTTTACACGGATGCGGTCACCATCTTTAATCAGCGTTGTTGCATTTTCAACGCCAACCACAGCAGGCAATCCATATTCGCGGGCTATCACTGCGCCATGCGTCATCAAGCCTCCAACCTCAGTTATCAATCCGCTCACCGCAACAAACAAAGGCGTCCAGCTCGGGTCGGTGAATGCTGTCACCAGGATGTCGCCTTTCTGCACATCGGCTTCATCGAGCTTCAGAATTACCCTTGCCCTGCCTTCCACAATTCCTGACGATACGGCAAGTCCCGGAATCGCGCCAGCAGGAATATCTTCGCGGCGATATTTACCACGGATAATTTCACCATCCGAGGTCATGACTCGAGGTGGATTTAATTTTTCAAACAGAACGTAATCTTCCTTCCGTTTGCTGATGATCGTGTAATCAAGCTGGTTGGTTTGTACTACTTCGCGGAATTCGTCAAAGCGCAGGTAAAAAACATCTTCCTTTTCTTTTATCAGTTTGTGCATCACCAGTTTTTCTGCTTCTTTCATCAGTGCCTGCTTGTATAAGTAGAAGTGACTGACAATACCATATTTCGGATATTCACGATATCCGCTAAAGTTTCTGATGGCGTCTATCTTTTCTTTTGCTTCCCGGGCTTTTTCTTCTCCATCTTCCAATTGTCTTAACCGGGCCAATAAGTCTTTCTCTTTTTCCTGTGCTTCATGGCGCCCTTCTTCAAATCTTTTGCTGCCGGCCCCGGGTGGAAAGTTCCTGATATTGCTTAAGATTAATGG
>JAFAGE010000198.1 GCA_023423015.1 Bacteroidota bacterium | reverse complement strand
CCCTACGCCCTTCCTTTAAATAGTCTCTTCATCCAAATCCTCATCTTCTCGCTCGGTCGTCCTTCGCGGTCGCCGATGAGGTCGCCGTAGTGTTTTAGCCCGGGTACGTGGTCGAATATTATTTTGGCAATACTGAACAATGGAATGAATAGTATCATCCCTGCTACACCCCATAGTAGTCCGCCGCAGATCATACTTACGATGGTGGCAAGTGCGGTAAGGCTCACCTCTCCTCCGAGGAAATATGGCGTTACCCAGTAGTTGTCGAATGCCTGGAAAACACAAAAGCTGATCAGTACCCATACCGCCGGTTGGTAACCATCTTCTGTTACCAGAGCCACGAAGAAGGGAACTACTGCTGCAAGAATCGGCCCGAGGTATGGAATGATGTTGAACAGTGCCGCAACAGCAGCGAGTAGCAATGCATTTTTAATTCCGATGATCAGCAATGCTGCAGCATACAACACAAAGAGCGCCAGAATAGAAATAGCCCGGCCAACAAGGTACTGCTGCGCCACGTTGCCAATGTTGTAAAGCATCTTCTTCTTCTCTTCCTCACTATTGCCGCGCGCAAAGTGTAAGAAAAAGCGGAAATACTTTTCGCGGTGAAATAATAAGAGAAATGTAAATACCAGGGTGAAGATTAATCCTGCAACCATCTGAACAGACCCGCGAACAAAACCAGTAAGGAAATTGCGGAGCGAGGTGCCGAGGTTTTTTGTTTGCTCCTGTAAAAAGGCTGTCTGCTCCTTTACAGGTACGTCGAATTTTCTTTCTATGAACTGCTTTGCATAATTAATCAGCTCGTTTGTGCCTTTTTCCAGTTCTGCCAGGTTTCCGGCAAAGCCCGACACCTGCGCCACCATAATTGCTATCATTGCCAGGAACAACAGGAGGATGATAAACACGCATAGCAGACTGGATAACGCCCGCGGCCATTTGCGCTTATCCAACGCCTTCGCCAATGGCGTCATCAGCATCGAAAAAAGAATGGCAAAGGAAAATGGAACAAGAATGGGCCTGCCGAAATACAGCACCGCCGAAAGCAGTACGAAAAACAATAAAGTGCGGTTAGCCGTCGCCAGGGATGTAGCCATATGGGAGCTGACACCAAAAATGTGCCGTAGGGGGTTGGCAGATGGGAGAACGGGGAACGGAGAGCGGAGAACGGAGAACGGGGAACGGTGAAAGGTGAAAGGTGAAAGGTGAAAGGTGAATCTGCCTTCTCCCTATGCCCTATGCCCTATGCCCAAAAATCGCCCTACGCAATTGCGTCTACCATCGCCTTCACTTCAGCTTCATCTGCAATATACACGTGCCCGTAGTCGGAGACTTTCTGGTTGATGTATGTGAGTGGGTTGGGAGCTGCTTTGCGCGCTGAACTGTGGAACTCACGCGCCCCGGTTTGCTCCATCAGCTGCCGGATGTTGCCCGATTTTACGCCCGCCCCCGGCATGATGATGATGCGGCCTGCAGCCTGCTGCACAAGCTTTGCATGTAAAGAAGCTCCGTCGGGAGCGGCGGTCTCCTGCCCTGAAGTGAGTATACGCTCGCAGCCGGCTTCAATGATCTGTTCAAGCGCCTGGAAGGGATCCGGCGCCACATCGAATGCACGATTGCAGGTTACGCCCATCGGGCCCGCTAACTCCACAATCTGTTTCAGACGCTCAACGTCAATCTCCCCGTTTATTTTTTGCGCGCCGATTGAAATGCCATCGCATCCCAACTCGCGGCACATCTCAATATCTTTTTTGATGATTTCGAACTCATCGTTGTCGTAAAAATAGTTTCCCGAGCGTGGCCTGATAATCGGGTATAATAAAATGTCCACATTCTCCTTCACCTGGCGAATAGTTCCATAGCTGGGTGTTGTGCCACCCTCAATGGGGTTGTCGCACAATTCTACTCTCACTGCACCTGCGCGTTTTGCGATGTAGCACGATTGCACTGTGAACGCACATACTTCAAGTATTGCTTTTTTATTACTCATGATGTATTCGGGTATTAAAATGAATGGCGATCGATGATGTTTACAGGTGCCTCTACGCTTGCATGGCCTCCTGCATTGATCATCTGTGCCATGGTTTTGCCCATGGCCTCAAGGTCGGTAGAAAATGTGGTGATGCCATCGGCCACTCCATCTTTCAAGATATGTTCGGAGTATGATATGATGCCAACGTCTTTACCTATTCGCAGCGATGCCTGCCTGCAGGCTTTTACTACCGCAACAAGACAGTTGTCGTCGTAAATAATAAATGCATCACCTTTTTTGATAGCCTGGCTGGCGTGGTTTTGTATCTCAGATGGCAGGCCCGTGTTCTTTGCCAGCTTTTTGAATGCATTGGCAACAGCTCCATCACCATCGGAGCGCGGTATCAGCAGGAACAATCTCTTGTACTTGCTTAATTCGCTGTTGAAATGATGGAACAACTGGCTTAATTCCTTTTCAGGATTGCGGTACACACCAATAAATTCTTTCCGGTACTCTTTATAGCCGGTGTCGAGTATAAAAAGATGTTTGGGTGGTAGTTTAGACAATGTAGGCGACACGTCGGCATTTATTACCGGTGTTACCACAAACGTGTTGTAATGAACAGCATCGTTCTTGATCTGCCCTTCAAAATGTTTAACGTTGTTGCGGTGAAAGTACATGTCTACCTTGTTAAGCTCGCCCATGTGGCGACAGATAGCATTGTACAGCGAAGCTGTTCGCTCGTTCAGCGCATCGAACTGTAAAAAGATGTGTTTCTTCTGGTTTAGTGTGGTGCTGGCAATGAAGTAACCTTTGCCGGGAATTGAATCGATGATTCCGCACGAACGCAAATCGTTGTAGGCGGCAAATACCGAACCGCGTGCTAATGAAAACTGTTCGGCAATACTGTTTACCGAGGGCAGCATATCGTTCCGGCTAAGCCTTCCTTTTTCGATGCCATCGCAAACCGACTGAACGATCTGCCTGTAAATAGGGGTCGACAGCGAACTGTCGACCCTGATGATATCAGTTAATTTTTTCTTCAAAGTCTTCTTCAATTATCGGCAATGGAAAAGAGGCTTTTCTCTATTTGTAGTGATATTCGGACTGGTATATTTTCTCTACCTCATTGCTTTTAACTGAATACGTAAATCCTTTCTGCAATGCATAAGCGCCGTATTCACCTGCTTTGTTTAAAGCTAAAAATCCTACCTGTATTTTTTTAGACTTTTCAGGATTGCGTTTAATGATACGGTTTACGGCCTCGCGGCAGGCTTTTGCAGGACTGTAGCCTTGCCTCATCAGTTCAACTATCAGGTGAGATCCCACGATCCTGATCACTTCCTCTCCCACCCCGGTTGAAGCTGCTCCGCCTACCTCGTTGTCTACGTACATGCCCGCTCCAATGATGGGTGAATCGCCTACGCGTCCATGCATTTTGAATGCAAGTCCGCTTGTGGTGCAGGCTCCGCCAACGTTCCCTTTTGCATCGAGTGCAACCATACCAATCGTGTCGTGGTTTTCAATTCCACCCAGCACACTGTCTTTCTGGTACAGTTGGTTCTCAATATTCATTTGAGGCTCGTAGCGGCTTTCTTTCAACCATTCTTCCCAGGCCTTCTTGCTTTTTTCGGTCAGCAGGTTTTCTTTCTTAAACCCATTGTCCAATGCAAAACGCAAAGCGCCTTCCCCGGTGAGCACCACGTGCGGTGTCTTTTCCATCACCAGTCTTGCAACTGAAATGGCATGCACAATATGTTCGAGGCACATTACCGATCCGCAATTGTAAAACTCGTCCATAATGCAGGCATCAAGCGTTACCCTTCCATCGCGGTCGGGCAAGCCGCCATAACCTACACTCCCATTGTTAGGATCGGCTTCGGGAATTTTCACTCCGGCTTCAACGGCATCAACCGCACGGCCATTTGCACTCAGTGTTTTCCACGCCTCGAGGTTCGCGGCCATCCCGAAGTCCCAGGTAGAAATGACCACAGGCCATTTCTTTTTGGAGCCAGCGGGAGGCCGGCTGAACAATTCACGCGTGGACAACAATCCTGTTGTACCGATCAAAGCACCTACAAATTTCCTTCTCGAAGTTGCCATAAGTATATGTCTGTTAATTTCCTTCTCCTAAGTTTGGAGCTGGCTTATCGTACCATACCCTCTGTGAACTAAGTGCTGGCAGATCCTGTGCATTTGGAGTAAAACCCTGTTCGCTCATGGCTGCCTGCCAGTTAGCCCTGTTTGTTTCTCCCGGATCAATTGTCCAGAAGCGCCTTGGGATAAGCTCATTCATTACCTCGCGTTGGTAATAAGCAGAACCGAATTTAGGATATCCAGTGCGTCTTGCGAAAACATATGCTTCATTCGGATTGCGGTAGAAGTTCAGGTGCTGCTGCACGTAGATTCTTTCCAGGTCGTTGGTGCCATCCAGCTGAACCAGCGGATCGTTCAGGTAAGCATCGATCTCTGCATCGCCGCTGCCAGAAAATGCAGTGGTAGAATTAGCGATCACTGCGATTCCGTTCATGGTTCTGATCGAATTAGCGATACCTTTTTCGTACCAGAAAGATGCATCACCACCGGTAGCTACGCTTCCTGCATAACCTTTCTGGATGAATTCAGCAATCAGCAAACATCCTTCAGCAGCCGTAACAGTTACTTCTTTGTATTCGCCGCCGTTCGGGTTGTTCATCTTCGGAGAGAAGAACATTTTGTTTACTGTTGAAATGAGGAACCAGTTCGATACTGAGTTGCCTGCATTTGTATTACCTACTGAATATTGATTCTTCAGGAAGTTTGCACGACCTGGATTGGTAGTGAAGTCTGCAGGACCACCCTGGTATTGAACCATCGGGTCGTTGATGTCGATGAATGCAGGCAGACTTGCACCATATTTAGTAAGTGTGTCTTTAAAGCTTGCAGGTAAACTGTTTTTCTCGAAGTAGATAACGAGACGTGGGTCTTCAACTTTCTTCATGAAATCGATCATTGGCGTAGTACCATATCTCGTACTGCGGTAATCAATTTCACCACCACCACCGAAAGGCAGGTAATCTACGCTCTGGTAAGTGAGTTGGTCTGCTTCGTCAACAATTGGTCCGGTAGCGTCTGACATTACCTGCTGGAAGATTTGTGCAGTTTTTGCAGCGTCCTGATTTTCCAGGCGTGCAGCAATGCGCAGCTTCAGTGAGTTTGCCAGTTTCACCCATTTGGTCCAATCGCCCTGGTAATAAATATCAGCGTTATCGAACCTGTATTGGTTTTCGAGTGAATTGTTCGACAATACAGAAATCGCGTTATCAAGCTCTGCAAGGAAAATATCCAACAGTTGTTGTTGCGTATCGTATTGAGGATCGAATTCTTTCTCATAACGTCCTTTCACGGCATCAGAATAAGGAATCGAGCCGGTCATGTCGGTTACTTTCAAGCCATGCAACACCTGCAACACGTTTGTGAGTGCAGATGCTTTCTGGTAGCTGGCGCTATCGTCTTTCAGCGAAATCTGCCTCCTGATTTCATACAGGTTTGGCAACACTTCCTGGTAGAACGTATTGTAGCGAGAGTTAACGTTGCTTGTCAGTTCATAAGGATCGGTGGTAACGTGTTGCGTAAAACGCAGCAGTTGTTCCATGCTTTCCCAGATCCACTCGTTGTACTGGTAAGTGATCATTCTTTCCTCCGCGTAGGTTAAAAGAAATCCGATGTCGGGAGTGATCACCACACTCGGGTTGGTATTGATTTCTCCAAAGTTCTTTCGGCAGGCTCCAATCGATACCGATACTGCTATCAGCGCCGGAAGAACATAGTATTTATATGATCTTTTCATTGTTAGTTTTTTTTAGAACGATGCTCTTAATGTGAAGTTGATGTTCCTTGTTTTAGGAAGGAAACCATTTTCGCCTGAGAATGCAGTGTTGTTCGAACTGTTAGATGCCGGGTTGAAATTGTGAGGCAGTGTCTGGTGCAGATACAGGAGATCGCGACCGATTACTGACAGTGCAAGACCATTCAATCTGAGGCGTTGTACCAGTTCTTTGTTGAATGTGTAAGTGAGTGCCACCTGGCGAAGAGCGATCCATGAGTTTTCAAGTACCCAGAAATCAGCAACACCAGTTGAAGAAGAACCGTAGCGATAGAAGAACTGCGGCGTGTGCGTAGGTTCAACATATCCGGCATCGTATGCTTCCTGGAAGCTCATTCCTCCAACGTCTACATTCGAACCATCGGGCTGTGTGATCATCTGACCTGGAGCAAACACACCTTCAACAATTCTTCCGTCGTCGTAAGTCTGTCCATCGTATGCACTTGTCCATGTGATACCACCTGTTGCTGCATCCCTTCCGAATATGGAGTTAGGGAATACACCGGAGTGCGTACCCTGGCGATAGCTCATCAGCGCCATGTCGCCACCAATTTTCGCATCAACCAGCACGTTCAGGCTGAAATTCTTGTAGTTGAAAGTATTGTCCCAACCACCGCGGAATTTCGCGTTCATGTCGCCCACATCCTGCCAAACGTTGCTACGTGCAGGGAATGCAGCTCTTGCGTCAGCTCTCCATGTAAGGATCGGCAAACCATTTTTAGGATCAGCAACATCGTTACCGTTGCCATCTTTCGCCTGGTAAGGAGTAGAGTGGATCAGCGTACGAAGTGTACCATAAGCGCCACCTACAACAGCCCATGAGCTGATTTCACCTACGTCGGTGCCTGGCAGTTGATATTCAGTTCTACCGGGATACAGCTCAACAATTTTGTTCCTGTTTCTCGAGTAGTTGAGAGCAGTATTCCATGAGAATGATGGAGTAGAAACCGGGTTCGCATCAATTGAAATTTCAACACCCCTGTTCTGGATGTTACCTGCGTTGATCAGGATAGAACTTGCGCCTGATTCAATAGGAGCAGGAATTTCGAGGATCTGGTTTTTGGTGTTATCCTGGTAAACAGTAACATCTAAACCTATGCGGCTACGGAGGAAACGAACTTCCAGGCCAGCCTCTTTAGAGAACTTACGTGAAGGCTGAAGATTTTCCTGGATGATTGAACGGGTGTTGTACGTAGACATTGGCACCGGTGTTCCGAGGGCATTGCTGAATCCGTTGAATGCAAAACCCGGGTTGATGGTGAAAGGATCTGTATCAGAACCCAGCCATGCTACGTTACCACGAAGCTTAGCGTAGCTGATATATGTGGGCAGCGAGAATGTTTCGCTGATGATCCACGATGCACTCACCGCAGGATAATTAAAGAAGTTGTTTCCTGTATTGTTGGAATAAGTGAGGGCCGATGACCAGTCACCTCTCCATGTTGCCTGCAGGAATAACATATTTTTGAAATCGAAATCAACGCTCGCATACAATGAATTAAATTTCTTCGAGCTGCTGATACCACCGTCTACAAACGGAGGATTTTTTGAGTTGGTGATAAAGTAGTTACCGGGGTAATTCAAACCGCCGCGTGTTTCAGAATATGAGAATGAATTCTCGAAACGTTGTACTTCAGCACCCACATAACCTGAAACAGCAAAATCGTTGTTGATTTCCCTGTTCATCATCACCATTGCCTTGAGGAACTTGCTGCGTTTGTTTTCGAAACCAAGGCCATACAAACCACCGGCAAAGTTTTTCTGCTCACCCAGCTCTTTGTTTTCTCTCTTGATGTTAACGTTGTTGATATTTCCTTCAAGCAACAGTTTAGCCCATGAAGTGAGGTTAGCTGTAACGGTAATTCTACCGCGAAGCAATTGCTCTTTCTGCAAGTATTTATTCTCGAAAAGAGCGAACCAGAAACGAGACTCAGGGGCCAGGTTTGGTTCGTCGGGATTGTTTAAGTCGGGAGCACCACCAAAAATACTGGTGTATTTATCTCTCTGCATCCAGTATTTGGTGTCGTAGTTTCTTGGCAGCATCCAGCTGAACAACTTACCGAAGTTGTAAGAAGCGAACGCGTCGAGACCACCTAAACGTGGAGGGTTCTGACCATCAAAGTTGCTGTAAGAAGCACCCGCGTCGATGCTGATGTCTTTCGTAAGCTGGTGTGTCGCACGAATGTCAAACGCATCTTTATTGAACTTGTTTGTACGAACGATACCTTCACCCTGGTTGTGGTTGTACGACAAACGGAAGGTCGACTTTTCAGAAGCACCTTCAAGAGCTACGTTTGTATTTGTACCGAATCCTGTCTGGAATGCATCGAGGAAGTTGTTGGGTTGTGGAAGATAACGGGTAGGTGTACCATCATAGTTACGTACAACCTGTCCTTCCATTCTTGGTCCCCAGTTTTCGAGTTCACGATAAATCTGGCGATCGATATATTCTTCACCTGTGAGCGGGTCAACAGGGAATACTTTTGTTCTCCATGCCTGGTCGGGAGCATAGTTTGGTTCGCGACGGTCGGTGAAGAATGCACCAACTGTACCACCACCGAAGATGTTCTGGAAATCGGGACCTGCATATGGGTCGTTCACAACAACTGATTGTGTAACGGTTGCGCCAAGACCTTTTTTAGTAGAACCTTTTTTAGTTGTGATAAGAACCACACCGTTGATCGCACGGCTACCGTACAATGCTGCTGCGGCAGATCCTTTCAACACAGAAACCGAAGCAAAATCTTCGGTGTTCAAATTTTTGAAATCGTTACCAAAATCGCGGCCGGTACCTTCGAAGGTTCCATTGTCCATGATCACACCGTCAACTACAAAAATCGGCTGGTTGTTGGTGCCGAGTGTTGAGTTACCCCTGATCACGATTTTAGTGCTACCGAACAAACCGCCAGATCCCTGGTCGATCTGAACGCCTGCTACTCTACCCTGCAGTGCATTCACCGGGTTGATTTCATTTGTTCTCGCTACTTCAGCGCCTTTCAGCTCTGTTACCGCGAAACCCAGTTGACGTTTTTCTTTCGAAATACCAAGTGCTGTTACTACAACGCCACCCAGTTCAGTAGTGGCCGGATCGAGCGTAATCGAAAGTGTAGTTTCTCCGCCAACGGGAACTTCTTTACTCTCGAAGCCAACAGCCGAAATCTGGAGTACGGCGGTTTCATTAACTACAAGTGTAAATGTTCCTGCTGCATCGGAGCTGGTGCCATTCGGCGTTCCTTTCTCTACAACGGAGGCTGCTGCTACGGGCTCACCTTTGGAATCGACAAGCGTTCCGGTGACCGTTTTCTTCTGCTGGCTGTAGCCGGCCATACTCAATGAAATGAGCAGACCGAAGAGCCAAAAGCGGGCGAGTGCTTCTTTTCTCATAATCAGTGTTAGATGATTTTATTGGTTGTTGTGTACCAGTATAGACTGGTGCATAAAACTAGCAGTGTTTAACCATAGAAAAAAAAATTATTTTTCACTGCGGAAGATTTTGCGATAGTGTAGTGGCGATCTTCCCATTAATTTTTTGAATAATCTTGAAAAATAATAAGGGTCTTCAATACCCAGTGTAGAAGAGATTGATGCGATCGATTCGTCGGTGAATTGCAGGTACTGACAAGCCTGCTGAATTTTCAGATGATTAAAATATTCTATAGGTGCAAAGCCTGTGCGCCTGTGAAATAGTGCAACAAAGTGGCTCACGGAAAGATTCACATGGGAAGCAACATTTTTTAAAGTAAGTGTGTTGCCAAGATTATTCTGCATATAGTCTATGGCCGCAGTTGCGGGATCGTGCGATTGCACAGACTTCAGGTAACCAAAATTTTCGTCGAGAAGAAATGATGCAAGAAAATGTGAGAGACAGAGGTTGGCATATAATACGTGTTCGCTACCATACCC
>JAFAGE010000050.1 GCA_023423015.1 Bacteroidota bacterium | reverse complement strand
TGTATTTCCAGGATTGTAAGATTCCCGTGGAAAATGTGCTCGGGGAAGTTGGAAAAGGTCATATAATCGCGTTCAACATTCTGAATATTGGAAGACTGAAGCTATGCGCAGCAACCTTGGGAGGTGCAAAACGTGCCGCCACGCTGTGCATTGAATATGCCAGGACAAGGGAGCAATTCAAAAAAGCAATTGCAACTTTCGGAGCGATTAAAAGTAAAATCGCAGACATCGCGATCAATATCTGGGTGAATGAAAGCGCTCTTTATCGAACAGCAAAGTGGATAGACGATAAAGAACATAGTCTGCTGGAAGAAGGAAAACCATTCAACGAAGCACTACTCGGTGCTGCTGAAGAGTATGCAATTGAATGTGCGATGTTGAAAGTGTCGGGCAGTGAAATGCTTGATCTGGTTGTAGACGAAGGAGTCCAGATTCACGGTGGAAATGGTTATAGCGATGAATACCTGATTTCAAAAGCTTATCGCGATAGCCGAATCAACAGGATTTATGAAGGTACAAATGAAATAAACCGGCTGTTAACAGTCGACATGGTTCTGAAGCGTGCAATGAAAGGTCGCTTAGACCTCATGGGTCCGGCAATGAAGGTTGCCGGTGAATTGATGAGTATTCCGGATTTCGGCGACAATGATGAAGAAGATGCATTTGCAGAGCAGAAAAAAATGATTGTGCAATTCAAGAAAGCGATTCTCATGACTGCGGGTGCTGCTGTTCAGAAGCTGATGATGCAGTTGGAAAGCGAGCAGGAAGTGTTGATGCACATTGCAGACATGGCCATTCTGACCTTTAATGCAGAAAGCGCGCTACTTCGTGTGATGAAGCTTGCAACTGAAAGAGGCAGTGACGCTGTAACTTTGGAGATGGATATTGTAAATACTTATCTCTACGATGCTGCTGACCAGGTTAATAAGCATGCAAAAGACGCGGTAAATGCATTTGCTGAAGGCGATGAATTAAGAATGATGCTGATGGGTGTAAAAAGATTCACTAAAATTGCACCTTTCAATGCCAAGGAAGCGAGAAGGAGAATTGCAGACAAACTGGTAGTCGACGGCAGGTATCCACTATAATATCAACATCATGAGCAACGCATCACGCAGAAAGTTCCTTACCGACACGGGTAAGGTGGCACTTGCAGGTGGTTCCGGTATATTTGCTATAAACAGCCCGGCAATGACTGCAAAGAATATGTTTATCCATCACGTTTATTTCTGGCTTAAAAATCCTTCCAGCGAAGAGGACAGATCAAAACTGCTAGATGGCCTTGAAAAGTTAAGCAAGGTAAAAACCATAAAGATGTTTCACATCGGCAAACCTGCCGACACCAACCGCGACGTGATCGAAAGATCTTACTCGGTATCCTGGATGCTGATTTTCGAAAACAAGGAAGACCAGGATAGCTACCAGGTTGATCCCATCCACCTCAAGTTTGTAGATGAATGCAAACACCTGTGGTCGAAGGTGGTTGTTTACGATTCTGTTGACGCCCGCTAAGTGTCCAACACCTTGTTAAATTAGTCAGCAAACTGTCATAAGGTCTTTGATGGGTGCGGCTTTCATGAAAGGCGACATGATTTTTAGCTAATTTTGCCGCATGAGTGAAGTTTCGTCGTCACCCCTCCCTGTCCTTACTCCCAAAGATTTTGCAACTGATCAGGAAGTACGCTGGTGTCCTGGCTGTGGAGACTATTCTATCCTTGCACAGGTACAGAAAGTAATGCCGGGTTTGGGTATTCCCCGCGAAAATATTGTGATCATTTCAGGGATCGGGTGCAGCAGCCGCTTCCCCTATTACATGAATACTTACGGAATGCACTCTATTCATGGACGTGCAACTGCTATTGCTTCGGGGCTTAAAGCTACAAGGCCGGAATTGAGCGTGTGGGTGGTAACTGGAGATGGCGACGGGTTAAGTATTGGCGGAAACCATACAATGCACCTGCTACGCAGAAACTTCGATATCAATATTCTTCTCTTCAACAACCAGATATACGGTCTAACAAAGGGACAATACTCTCCTACATCTGAATTGAGAAAGGTGACAAAGTCTACTCCGTACGGAAGCCTCGATCATCCTTTTAATCCTTTGGCATTGGCCATGGGTGCAGATGCAACTTTCATCGCACGCTCGATGGACCGTGATCCAAAGCATCTTCAGCAATTGCTTGTTCGTGCACACCAGCACAGGGGAGCTTCTTTCCTCGAAATCTACCAGAACTGCAACATCTTTAACGATGGTGCATTCGAAGTTTTCACGGAAAAATCGTCAAAAGCGGAGGAAACACTTTTCCTTGAACAAGGCAAGCCGCTGATTTTTGGAGCTCAGCAAAACAAAGGAATTCGCCTGGAAGGCTTTAAGCCTGTTGTGGTAGACCTCGGTAATGGCGTTTCGGCCGATGACCTCTGGATCCATGACGAACAGGATTTTTACAAGGCGCAGATTCTTGTACGCATGTTTGATGATCCCAGAATGGAAGGTCACCTGCCAAGACCTTTTGGCGTTTTCTACGAAACAGCAAGAATCCCTTACGAAGAGCTGATGGCTTTGCAGATCGATGAAGTAATCAGCAGTCGTGGTAAGGGAGATTTAGACAAACTGCTTCGTGGTAATGAAACCTGGACTATCAACTAATTATTTCTCTTTAAGATTTCTTAGCAATTGATTCAGGCGGTGGTAAAAAAAAATGCCAGCGATGAAAATCGCCGGCCTGTGCTTACCTCTGAAACCACAAAAAGAAAGACGTTTATCTTAAAAAAGAAAGCAGTTAGGTTTGGTTAATAAATAACTTAAAGCTGTTTACACAAAAGTTGTTTCCGCGTTTGACGGACAGCTGTTTTACGGGTAGGGTAGATTAACTTCGGCTAATCTGCACCGTTTTTAGTGAGATCGCCAGGAAACTTTCAGAAGATTGGATGTTTTTATTGCTTTTTTGCTTATTGTTTGATAAACTTTCGGCAACGGAGTAAAAATAAAGACGTTTAACTAATAAACAAACAAATGTTCAAACATTTTTTCTTTTCTTGATTTACTGCATAGTATCATCTAAGAAGAAAGTGTTGACAATTCCTTTTCTGCAGCTTTCATTATTTTATCTTTCTTGTAATCGAACCACCAATGAGGTGCAGTTTTCTTCATTAATGTGTCAATGTTACGCATTCCAACCAGGTTCCAGACTCCCTTAGCAAGGCCTGGAAGATTTCGTTGGATGGCACGAAGGCTCATCGCAAATCCGCTGTCGATGTATTCCATAT
>JAFAGE010000426.1 GCA_023423015.1 Bacteroidota bacterium | reverse complement strand
AAAATTCCACATCGATGTATGGCGCATTCTCCCGCCTGACGAATCCAACAACTAGAAACTACGAACGACGTACCGAACCGCATTTCGGAAGCAGAACGGTGTTCCAATACTCTGATGCCGTAGGCTCGGGTGTGTTCACATGGCATGGCGGTGTTGAAGCGCAGAGCGGATTCGGAGCTTCGAAAGTGTACACGAATGTGGGAGGATTTTCGGATTCGATGCTGAGCGACGATGAGATTCAGAGCAGGATGATCACGGTGTTTACACAGGCGACGTTTGAAAAGAATAACTGGGTGTTGACCGGCGGACTCAGCTTCAACCTGCTTGATGTGGAGATTCAACGTCTATCACGACCCACATCATTCCACGACAGGAGATATAACAATGAAATCGCTCCAAGGATAGCATTATTGAAAAAATTACAACCATGGCTGAGCGTATATGGCCAGGTTTCGAAAGGATTTTCACCTCCTACCAATGCAGAATTGCTGCCATCAACCGGTGTAATCAGCACTGAACTGGAAGCAGAACACGGCCTGAACTATGAAGCTGGATTACGCGGAAATGCATTGAATGGAAGACTTCACTTTGATCTGAACATATTTTATTTCAGGCTAAATAATACGATTTCGCAAAGGCGCGACGCATCGGGAGGAGATTATTTTGTGAATGCAGGCAGCACCAACCAGAAAGGAATAGAAACATTCATTACTTATAAAATTGCCGATAGAAACAGCCTGCTTTTCGAAAATGTACGCGTATGGGCGAGCCACACCTGGCATAATTTCAAGTACGACAATTTCCAGAAAGTTACTGACGACACTGCCGACTATTCAGGAAAAAAATTACCAAGCATACCACCGCACTTTTTTGCAGCAGGTGGCGATGTGCATTTCAAAGCAGGATTTTACGGTAACCTTACTTATTACTACAGTGATCCACTTCCGCTTAATGATGCCAACACAGATTATGCATCGAGTTACAACTTGTTTAGTGCGCGTGTAGGATTCCGACGCCAGTTGACGAACAGGTTTATGATGGACCTATATGCTACCGGCGACAACATCTTTGATGTGAAGTACAGTCTAGGTAACGACATCAATGCTTTTGGCGGGCGGTACTACAATGCTGCGCCGGGAAGGAATTTTGGAGCCGGCGTAAGCATGAGATATTTGTGGTAAACCAGGAACTTAAAAGCTGAAAGAATTCTATACATTCGCGGCGTGATTGGTTCCCGTTGATTCGGGATTAAAAGGGAAACCGGTGCAATGCCGGTGCTATTCCCGTAGCTGTAAGTGCCATCACCACATTCGTTGATCAAAGCCACTGCAAAAAGCGGGAAGGCGAAATGGATGGGCACAAGCCAGAAGACCTGCCAGTAACAACAACATCGGCGAGCTTTCGGGAGAAAAGCCGGGATGAATTGTCTGCTGCAGAAGACATCTTCATTTCTGATTTCATCGCATCCGAAGGCTCATAGTTATTCATCCAACAAGGAAACTCAAAAACTATGAGCAAAAAATTTATTCTTTTTATCAGCCTATTTGGCTGCTTTAGTAGCTTTTCGCAGGATAGTACGCGTGTCACTTCTCTTGACGAAGTAGTACTCACCGCCACCAAGTATCCAAAAAAACAAACTGAAACCGGGAAAGTGCTTACCGTTATCAACCGCGAGCAACTGGAAAGAAGTTATGGACGAACTCTTGGAGAAGTATTGAACACCGTAGCTGGTACCACCATTGTCGGTTCCAATGGAAATGTTGGCACAAACCAGACTGCTAGCATTCGCGGTGGTGCAGCCGGAAATGTTTTGATTCTAATGAATGGCATTCCGGTCAACGATCCATCGGTTAACGACAATTACATCGACATGAACTTTTTTGCCATCGAGCAGATTGAACGCGTCGAAATACTCAAGGGAGGCCAATCCACACTCTATGGTTCAGATGCAGTTTCGGGAGTGATCAACATCATCACCAAAAAAGGCAGATCAGAGGGCACACATGGTAATGTTTCAGTGGCTGGCGGCAGTTATGGAACGATTCGTACCAATGCGGGCATCAGTCACGGAACAGGTAAAAGTCGCGCATCGTTGCAATATGGATACATTCATTCCAACGGATTTTCTTCGGCACATGATTCCACGGGTGTGGGAGATTTCGACAATGATAAATTCGACCAGCATAACCTGAATGGCAACTGGCAATTCGACATCAGCAAAAAACTCGAGGCAAACCTTTTTGGTTTTTACAGCAGGTATAAAACCGGAATTGATGGATCAGCATTTAACGATGAAAAAGATTACACCGTTACTACCGACAATGTGCAGGTGGGCGCGGGATTATCGTATGCCCTGGAAAATGGTACAGTAAAATTCAACTATCGCTACAACCACATCAATCGGCTGTATCTCGACGACTCTGTTTACAGCGCGCCAAATTACCTGCGTGCAGACTACTTTGGTACAACGCATTTTGCAGAATTTTATGGCAGCAAAAGATGGCAGAAGGCCGAGTTACTCGTTGGAGTAGATTACCGCCACAATCGTATGGAGCAGGATTTGTTGTCTGTTTCTTCATTTGGACCTTACACTGCAAAGTTGGGTGATAGCCTTGGCCGTATGTCGCAGGCGAGTCCATATGCGTCGGTTGTGCTGAAACCAACGCGAGAACTGAACGTAGAACTGGGCGGACGATTGAACTTTCATTCGGAGTATGGAAGTAATTTTTCGTACACCATCAATCCGAGCCTGTTTGTAAATGAGAAATTAAAAACCTTTGTGAACCTGTATTCTGCCTACAAAGCCCCTACCCTGTTTGAATTGTTCGATCCGCTGTTTGGCAATAAGGTGCTTGAACCTGAAGTGTCATTCAATTTTGAAGGAGGTGCGCAATGGTTCTTTACCAGAGATCTGAATGTGCGGGCAGTATATTTTTACCGCAACACGAAAGACGCAATTGAGTTCATCTACACTGATCCGGCAAATTTTATATCGCAGTATCGTAATGTTAGTAGTAAGAAGGCCCATGGATTGGAACTGGAGCTGGAATACCGGAGCGATAAGTGGAACCTGGCTGCGAACTACACCTACATAAAAGGCGAACTTACTTCACCATACGACAATGCCGGTTTCCCTGTGGGCAAAGACACAACGATAAATGATCTGTTCCGGGTTCCGGAAAATGTGGTGAATATAAATGGCGGCCTGTGGGTGACGCCACAATGGTATGCCGGAACAAGCCTTCGTGTTGCGGGCGAACGCCTGGAGCCGATTTATGCCGGTGCGCCGGTGGTGCTGGATAGCTATTACACGTGGGACTTATACACTGAATACCGGGCGAGCAAAAAGTTCCGGGTATTTGCCGACTTCAAGAACATAACAAACCAGGAATATTTTGAGGTGCTTGGTTACAACACACGGGGCTTTAATGTGATGGCAGGCGTACATGTAAATTTGTAGAAAGCTACCTTTGAAGAAAAAGCGATGGACCTGAGCTTTGACAATTTCCTCACGGTAACGTTCACCCTGTTTGCGATTATCGATATTGTTGGTTCAATTCCCTTGCTGATAAGCCTTAAAGAAAAGTTAGGCGGCATCAACGAACTGAAGGCAACGCTGTTGTCGGGTTTGCTGATGCTGCTTTTTGTTTTTTTGGGCGAAGAGTTGCTGAAAATATTTGGGTTGGATGTAGGTTCATTTGCGGTAGGTGGTTCGATTGTGATCTTTATACTCGGATTGGAGATGGTGCTGGGTGTAGAGTTTTTTAAACCGGATGCCGACCCACGTTCGGGAACGCTTGTGCCTATTGCATTTCCGCTGATTGCGGGATCGGGAACGCTTACAACGATCATCTCACTCCGCGCGAACTACGACAAGTTGACGCTGCTGCTGGGCATTACGGCAAACCTGATTATTGTATACGTGGTGTTGAAGTCGCTGCGCCATGTAGCGCGGTTCCTTGGACCTGCAGGATTAACTGCGGTACGTAAATTTTTTGGCGTAGTTTTGCTGGCCATTGCGGTGAAGATATTTACCAGTAATGTGGGGGGATTGATTAGGTGAGAAGTGAAAGGTGAAAGGTGAGAGGTGAAAGGTGAAAAGCGATCTCCGCTCTCCGTTCTCCGCTCTCCGTTCTTCGTTCTTCGTTCTTACTTTGCCGCCGATTGGCCTCGTAGTACAATGGATAGTATAAGAGTTTCCGAAGCTCCAGATACAGGTTCGATTCCTGTCGAGGCTACACGTATTATGAGAAATGTATGATTATCAAGTCAATATGGGTTAGTTTTGATCTGGTTAACACCTGGTTAAAACAAATCTACTTCTTTCTTCCTGGTTCCTTACAGTTCCCTATTACAACCATTTATCTTCGGACTTGTAAAAGAGTTTAAATGCAGACAACCTGCTTGTCCTTCTACGATTCGTTTGTTACAGGTTACCTTGACACCCTTCAAAAGGAATTTGACTCCAAAGCTGAAGATGTTTACGGAACGAGAAATGGCATTGAATTCCACGCTCGATACATAATGGATGAAGACAATCAATCCTACCAGACATTCGAAGACTATCTGCAGCAAAGGTCATTAGTGGCCGCGGCAGAAATTCAGAAGAATATTCAAAAAGAGTTAGATGCATCTCCTGGTACTATAACACTTAATACTTGGCTGACCCAAATCAAAGATCTTTCGACGAGGTTGAAGATTGATTTGACGTTAAAAAAATACTCGTTTTTATCCGAGCATCTCGATCAAATTGCCGAAGGATTGAAGCAACTATATGGAAGCAACAATCAGGAGCAGCAACCAACCTCTACTAGCCAAAAAATAAACGTAAAACTTACTTGGACTGGTGGTGTAGCATCTCTGGCGACCCTGTTTTTCGAATTACACAATGAATCCTTTGATGATCATCCACAACCCTTCATAAGAGCGACGAAAAATCAAATACTCCGTTTTATCCAAGATAACTTTGTTGATGAACATGGAGAGCCGTTCTCGGAAAGTACCCTCGCCACTTACTTAGATCCCAATAAGCCTGAAAAGAAGGCCAAACGGAAGAAAGCGCCTCTAGATGATATTTTTACGAAGAAGAAACAATGATAGATTATTGGTTCAACTGAAGCTCTGAAGACCAGAAGAAAAGGACTAACAATTTATTGTCGCATCAAGGCATAAAAATCCCCTTTGGAGCTTTCACGCTCTTTGGATAGAAGCAGATATTATTGCTCCCTTTCAGAATAAAATTTATACAAGTACCGTACGCTGATTACTTAAAATCTTTCCACCTACACCAGAGATCATCTCCCTGTTATTTCAGGACACTTATTACTTTGTGTTATGCCTGGCCCACTTGCTTTCAATGGCTCATTACTTTTTTGCAGAAATAACCAATCCATAGATTTGTAATCTCCAAGCGGTTAGCTAACCTCGATCTTAAGCTCTAATTGGGAAATTTCGGCTCTGAAGTCTCACATACTGCTTTGAATGACTACAGGTGTATATCATTCTATTATCGTGGGCGGTTAAACCAGTAAGTATACAGTATAGGCATTTGCGTGATTTCGAAAGCTAACTCCTATTCAAAGCTTTTCACCTGCTAATATTTTCCCTTGTCCATAGAGTTTCTTTCTCACCAGACACAATTAACCCTCCATGTTTTCCCTAAAAAACCAGTTGCCTGGCTCAAAATTCGTTACCCACAAACAGCAGTCTGTTTGTCAACTTTTTTGATTGAAAATTATTGCTAATTATCCCTCACCTCTTTCATACTGAGAGGTGTCTGTATTTCTATACATGAAATACTTTGGAGCTACTCGCGCTACTTCATCTCATTGCTTTTCCTGATAGCGTGTGCTAAGACTGGCTTAGTCGAAACAAATATACGAAGTATTTCATCGGTAATCATATGATTTTCAACATTTAACGGTCTTTTAATCATCATTCCGGTTAATGCTTAACCTAGTCGCTTAATTCCATTCTACTTCACTCCATATGGGAGGAATAGAAGCATGAGTTGATGTAAGCGGTTCGTTTATTGGACTTGAGAGTTTCTGAATGTGATTACCATGGGTACACACCACTCCACACTAATGGGGCCATTTGCATAGATGGAACAGAAAGCATCTTCCTATTAATATAGCATTTAATGCGTGGGGACATGCCATTTACCAGATCCGCTTGAATGTGCTCGGAGTTCGTCAAATTGAAGCTTTAGCGCCTGCCAACAGGTTGTCGTTAGATCTATTTGGATAGAAACAAGGCCGCTAACCGCCTGCCAGGCTTCAGTTAATTGCCAGGGAAAAGGAAATTGAAAGATGGGCAGCGTTTACAAATTATTGAGGCAGGATGGGTAGTTTGAAATAAATCCATTTTCCTGAATAACCTTAATCTTTAGGGATTTGGCCTGCCAATTTTAGCTCATCAAAATTCCAGAAGCACTCCCTAGTACTTAATGTCGTTTAAAATAAAGTTTTTCTTAAATAAATCTTTATTCCCATGGGATTTACTTGTTGTCTCGCTATATCCTTGATATTAGGGCGATCACTATAGATAGGAGTACAATGCCAAAGAAAATAATATAGACAAGGTCGAATAATTTATCTTCAGATGTTCTTACTTCGACTGTCTGGTTTTCGACTCCTTTCAGTTCTCTGTTCGCTATAGCATTCAGATATCTCTCCACGTCTCTGTTTTCAACTACTGCCTCATTTATAAAAATCCACATTGATTCCTTGTCCCCCATTTTTGAAAGCAAAAGCAATCCCTTGTCGAAATATGCATGCCTAAGTAGAACTTTGGCTTTTTCTGTCAATAGCAAAATACTTTGTGCAGAGGGCAAGTATTCCCAACTACCAAGCTCAACGTTGCCACGGATAGAAATAATCAATTTACCGTCCCTTTTGAAAATATACTCCTGCGAATCAAAATCGTTCAAAAGAATCCACGGGCGATCAACAAGGAGCTCTTTTTTATCAAGAGAGTAACTAAGTTCCTTAATTCTAGGAAAAATGTTAGACAAGTATTCTTTCATGGAGATAACAATTTACACGCTTTTAGTTTGTTTAGTTAATTATACTCCTCAATAAGGTTGCTGAACCATTGAGCCTTCTCTTCAAACTCTCCATCGAACACCCACTGATTTTTGAAAGCAGATAGCCTTAACCTTCCACGGTAGTACCGGTCGATAATCAAATGATACACTGCACTTCCTCCAGCGCCTTGCACTTGGCTAAATAGGCCGTGTATTCCTTGCCTTGGCGGCTGAACTGAACCGGTATGCCTCCTAGAAACGAAACTACCGCTGGTATGTCGATGGAGAAGGTGATCACATGGTAAATTTAAATAAATGGGCACCTATATACGTCTTGGGGATAGGGTGAGGCAGTAAGTTGGTAGATTATTTGAGTCCGCCAGATGGTTGTAAATAGCAGTTAGAATTTAGAAAGATTTTTTCTCCGTCGAAAAAAATTATTTCGTCGCGTAAATTTTTTATGAATATTAGGCTATCGCTCGGACAAACTAGCATAAACAGGTCTGAGATAATTAAGCTGCCATCCTGATCATTGTAGACGGAGATCTCTGCATTGTTTCTATGGCTATGAATAGATTTTATTAAGAACCAACTCCCCCCGTCAACACCTCCTTTCCAGAAGGCTTGCGCAGGAATACCT
>JAFAGE010000421.1 GCA_023423015.1 Bacteroidota bacterium | reverse complement strand
GATGCGTAGTGTTCGATGAATTATATCCGCCAGCTACAATGGCTAAATCCGCGGGTGTGTTGAGCAATGAAATTACCGCACTTTGGTTGTCGTTTGTTGCATAGCACAATGTATCGCGCGTGTCTGCAAATCGCTCACTGATGTTGGCGTCGTTCAGATTATAATGTTCGCTGATTACATTCTTCAGGTAATCCGCAATCGCCTGCGTGTCGGTGGCGAGTTGTGTTGTCTGGTTCACCACGCCAATGCGTTGCAGGTCGCGCGCAACATCAAAACCTTCTGAATACCTCCCCCGGAATTCTTCGTAAAACTTTTCCGCTGGCGCTGATCCCGTGATGTACCTGGCAAGCGCTCTCGCTTCTTCAATATCGTTGATCACCACAGATGCTCCATGCGAAGCTGCATGCGAAAATGTTGCGCGCGTCTCTTCATGTTTGGGTTTTCCGTGTATGATGATACTATATCCTTTTGAAGAAATCTGCTCGCTGCGGTTCCATACTTTTTCAACAAAGGGACAGGTAGTATTGTATTTCTCAATCTGAATACCGGCTTCGCGCAATTCCTTTTCCAGTTGCAGCGTGGTGCCGAATGCGGGAATAAGCACGATGTCGTCGCGCGTTAATTCTGAAAAAGGAATTAATTGTTTTCCTGAAGTGTCCTGTAAGAAACGAACGCCTTTGTTTTGCAGGTCTGCATTTACCTGGGGATTGTGAATCATTTCACTCAGCAGGAAGATGCGTTTACCTTCATTTTCTTCGATGGTACGGAACGAAATTTCAATAGCATTTTCAACGCCATAACAGAAGCCAAAATGCCTTGCAAGATAAAATTTCACCTCGCCGAGGTCGATTTCTGTTGCACTAAGGTCTTTTTTCAGTTTATCCTGCTGCCTGCGTTTGGTCTTGATGGCACTGATCAGTGAACTGCGGTATGTTACGGGAACGTTGAAAGTTTTCATGCGAGGGAATGTTCTCCTCTTCGGTTTAAAATGCAAAGTTATACGTTAATTGCCGACCTTTTACCTTTTCACTTTTGCCTTTTAACTTTTACCTTTCTCCCATGAATTTCCGCTTTGAACCGCCGCGTTGGTCGTTGAACACCAATCTTTATGAAGTAAACCTCAGGCAATACACATCCGAAGGAACTTTCCATGCTTTCGGCCGTGAACTCCACCGCCTGCGAGAAATGGGTATAGAGGTATTATGGTTTATGCCAATTACTCCCATCAGCAAGGCAAAACGTCTTGGAAGCCTTGGCAGCTACTATGCCTGCTCCGACTATCTAAACACCAATCCCGAGTTCGGCACCATTCACGATTTCAAGAACCTTGTGAAGAAAGCGCACGACCTGGGTTTTAAAGTGCTGATAGACTGGGTAGCAAATCATACAGGGTGGGATCATGTCTGGACAGAAACCGATCCCGGATTCTATAAACGCAACTCCCGGAACGAATTTTACGACAATAATAACTGGTCCGATGTAATCGATCTCAACTACTACGATCATGCTATGCGCCGAAAGATGATTGAGGCCATGCAGTTCTGGGTGCAGGAATGTGAGATTGATGGATTCAGGTGCGACATGGCGCATCTTGTGCCTCTCGATTTCTGGAGGCAGGCAAGACAACATCTCGACGCGATCAAACCGTTGTTCTGGCTTGCAGAAACTGAACATCCTAATTACCAGCATGTGTTCGATTGCAGCTATGCATGGCACTGGATGCACGCTACTGAGAATTTTGTAAAAAATCACGGCAGCGTTGAAGATCTAAAACACGTTCTCAGCGAATATCAACGGAAAAAACTTGCGCAAACAAATCACCTTTTCTTTACATCCAACCACGACGAGAATAGCTGGAACGGTACAGAGTACGAGAAATATGGAGCAGCCGCTCAGGTTTTTGCTGTATTTGCATGCACATGGAATGGTATTCCGATGATCTACAGCGGACAGGAATTGCCGAACAGAAAACGACTAAAATTCTTCGACAAAGACCTGATAGAATGGACCGGAAAATATGAGCTCCAGGATTTCTATAAAACTTTATTGCATCTGCGCAGTTCTTTTCGTGAAGAACAAACTGAAGTGCTAATGCTCAACACCGGTGCAAACCGTCACCTGCTTGCATTTATTAAGTTATCGCGCCTCAAACAACAATTGGTTGTCCTCAACCTCGGCGACCAGCAACAATCACTACATCTCGAAGAATCTATTATCTCTGGCATGTACCGCGATGTATTTACAAATCACAAACTGCAAGCTTCAGCAGTGAAGAACATTCACCTTCAACCGTGGGGGTGGATGGTTTTGGAAAAACGGTGACCGTTATGTGAGACGGCAGACGGCAGACGTGAGAAGTGAGCGGTGAGCGGTGAAAATAAAAAAGGTGAGAAGAGTTATCTTCTCACCTTTCACCTTTCACCTTTCACTTCTCACCTTTGACTTCTCACCTTACTTGGCGCTGTCCAGATTCAATATAAAATTGTACACCCCTTCATAGCCGGGATATATTCCCTCTACTCTCACGCTGCCCTGGGCTGCTTCGAGTACTTTCCTGAAGTCGTCAACAGAGTTTACCTTGTCATTATTCGCTTTGAGGATCACGAATCCTTCATTTACTCTCACCTTGCTGAGTAAACCGCGTGGGCCGATTGAAGTGATTTCCACTCCTCCGGTAACTCCAAGTTCATCGGCCTGCTTTTTATCGAGCGTTTTGAACTCTGCTCCGAGTCTGTCGAGTATCGAAGTTTTCACTACGTCAACTGTACCTGTGCTGTTGCGGAGCGTAACATTTGCCTTCTGTTCCTTTCCGTTTCGCACGTAGCTGAGCGTGATCTTATCACCAGGACGATAGGTGGCTATCTGGCCCACCATTTCTGCACCGCTCGTAACCGGAACGTTGTTGATGCCTGTAATAACGTCGCCCTTCTTGATACCGGCTGCAAACGCAGCACCATCTTTAGGCACATCCATTACATACACACCATCTACATTTTCGGGAATGCCGCTTTCCTTTTTCTGGTCTTCGGTCAAACCTTCACGCGGATACTGGATGCCCAGGTAAGCACGTTGAACGGTACCGAATTTCATAATGTCGGCTATAATCTTCTTGACAATATTTACCGGAATAGTAAATGAATAACCCGCATAGGAACCGGTAGGCGACGCGATGGCTGAGTTGATACCTATAAGTTTACCATCAGTGTTCACCAGCGGTCCTCCACTATTGCCGGGGTTCACCGCAGCATCAGTTTGCAGGAACGATTCTACAGGTGTATTACTTTGGCGCCTGTTAATTTCAAGTGTGCGCCCTTTGGCACTTACGATACCTGCAGTAACGGTTGCTTCCAGGTTCAGCGGGTAACCAATAGCAAGCACCCACTGTCCCACTTTCACTTCATCGGAGTTTCCGTAAAGCATAAAGGGTAAACCTTTCGCTTCAATTTTTAATACTGCCAGATCGCTGCTCGGGTCAGCACCAACCAGCTTGGCTTTGAACGACCTCCTGTTACTTAACGTAACGGTGATTTCATCGGCTCCATCAATTACGTGGTTATTGGTAACGATGTAACCATCTTCACTGATGATGGCACCTGATCCGGAAGCCATCTGCGGAAGAGATCGTGAACGGTCGCCAAAGAGATCTCCCATGTCCAGATCAAACAGATCTTCAAATGGACTTCTCCTGGGAAGATTATTGCTCACCGTGCGGGTCGCTTTTGTTTTAATGTGGACAGTGGCGGGTATTGCTGCCGATGCAGCAGGGGTAAAGTCTACTAAAACATTACTGCCGCTCACACCGTCGAAGCCCGTGTAGTTTACAGGAACCTTTCCGGTGTCATCTGCATTCTTAGCGTGTGGATACAGGTAGGTGTCGCTCTGCGTAATCTTATTGTAACCCCACATGGTACCCAGCGTTGTCGCCGCGCTCAGGACCACTACGGCAATTGTGTTGCTGATTTTCATGTCTGTTCTTATTAATGTTTTATCGTGTCAAATTATATGCCTGTCGAACAAATAAACGATTCCTACATAACAACGGCTGTACCACTGATTTAGTTTAACATTTAATTTACTAAAGTCTTCGTAGATCAGTGACAATTTGTTCCTTTCCTGTTCAGAGGTTCAGCAGAAATTGCAGAGTATCTGCCTTATCTGCATAATCGGTAAGAGAGGGTTTCTGCGCCTGGCCGAATGGAACGAAACCTTCGCCTACCACGCATTGTACGTCGGAACTGTTTACTGCAAGTTCCTTTATTTCGTCCACATTTGAATAGTATTCGTAGTTAAGTTGGCTCACGGGCGAAAACAGGCTGCTGTTCTCTACCAGGATCATCGAATCGTTCGTCATGTAATAGATCTTGTTGATCATCATCACTGCCAGCTGGTAGTCGTAATTGTTCTTGTACTTGTGCATGTCGAACACCCAGTTATACCTGCGGAACGCCTCCAGCAGGGGTACAAAATCATATCCCCGGGGAACATACAACTTGGTTACGTTCCGGCAGCCGAGGCCGAAATAAAGATAAACGTCGTCGGCAAGAGCGTCAAGATCAAGGGGTGATTCCTTCCCCGTGAGGATAGCCACCGAGGTGCGGTTCTTCCGGATGATATGGGGGTATTTGCTGAAGTAGAATTCGAAATAGCGCGACGAATTGTTGCTGCCTGTTGCGATGTATGCATCGCGTGCCTTCAGCTGCTCGGCAAACTGAATCGTGCCGGCCAGTTCCTGTTCCCATTCCTGCAGCTTCTTCACAATAGCTTTGATCAGCACCGAATCTTTCGAAGAAGGTTTGATGGTTTGATTGTGCCCCGATACAAACGCACTCAGGAAGTCGTGAAAGCCTGCAAGCGGGATGTTGCCGGCCATTACAATTCCCACATTTTTTGGAGATCCGGCAATGCGGGAAAAATCATACTCAGAAACCCAGCTATGCAGTCGTTCGGGCGCCAGGTATTCATCGGCAATATGATTAAGCTGGTATTCTACAAATTCCGGAACAAACCAGGCATTTTCCAGTTGTGCTTTTTCCTTTACCGCCATCCATTCCGGATCGTTAGAAGTGATATATCCACGTAACCGTTGTAATAATTTTATTCTTTGCTCAATATTCATTCTCTGCATTTTCTTTGACCCGACGCACCGGCTTGCCCGATTTTTGCACAAATCGAAAACCGACCAAACCCGTTTCATCTTATATTTGTTGTGCAAAAGTAAACGGAATCAAATCAAAAAATCCGTAGGATTATGGCAATTAAAATCACTGACGAATGTATTAACTGTGGCGCCTGCGAACCGGAATGTCCGAACAACGCCATTTATGAAGGAGGAGTAGAATGGGCAATTTCTGACGGAACAACCGTTAAAGGTTCTTATGTTTTGATGGATGGTTCCATCGTAGATGCTGAACAACGCAATGCACCTGTTGCTGTAGATACTTACTACATCGTTCCCAATAAATGCACCGAATGCCAGGGCTTCCACGAAGAGCCGCAATGCGCGGCTGTTTGCCCGGTTGATTGCTGTGTGCCCGATGAAATGTATCGCGAAACAGTAGATGAACTGCTGGCGAAAAAAGAAAAACTTCACATCTGAGCTCATGGGCGTTAAACCAGTGATCGCCTTTGTGACCGGTGGCTATTCATCAGAAGCCGCTGTTTCTTACCAGAGTGCAAAAACCATTGAACGTAATCTCGACAGCTCCCGGTTCGACGTTTATAAAATCGACGTGCGCCCCGAAGGATGGGTGTATGAAGGCGAGAACGGCATGGTGCAGGTAGACCGCGATGATTTTTCCATTTCACTTGCCGGCAAAAAAGTGTGGTTCGATGCCGTATTCATCGGCATACACGGCACGCCTGGCGAGGATGGCAAGCTGCAGGGATACTTCGATATGCATGGTATTCCCTACACTTCGTGCGATGCGGCCACCTCAGCGTTAACCTTCAATAAGAGATATACCGTGGCGGTCGCCGCCTTTGCCGGAATTCCGACCGCTAAATCGCTGCACCTGTTTGCCGATAAAAGGATGGAAGCATCGGAAATTGCGTCGCAACTCCGTTTCCCGCTGTTTGTAAAGCCAAACAACGGAGGCTCAAGCATCGGCATGAGCAAAGTAAAGGCTGCCGGGGAATTACCCTCAGCGCTTGACAAGGCCTTCAAAGAAGATACCCAGGTGCTGGTTGAAGAATTCATCCCGGGACGCGAATTTACCGTCGGGGTTTACAAGTCTGCCGAGGAAATCAAAGTGCTGCCGATAACCGAAGTGATTGCCGGCAACGACTTCTTTGATTATGAAGCCAAGTACCACGGCAAGAGCGAAGAGATCACCCCAGCCAAAATTGATGACAATGTTGCAGGTAAAATTCGCGACACGGCGAAGAAAGTTTACCAGGTTTTTAATTGCAGGGGAGTAGTTCGTATCGACTTTATTTTTAATGAGTCGGAAAATCAGCCTTATTTGCTGGAGATCAACACGGTTCCCGGGCAAAGTGAGGCCAGCATAATACCGCAGCAGGTGCGCGCGGCAGGTTTATCGTTAAAAGATTTTTATACCTCGCTCATCGAGGATGCTCTCTCCCGGAAACTGAAATAATTCTTTATTACATTTGAGCAATATGTTCAGATTCATTACCGGGAAGCCACTCTGGATCAATATCCTGTTTGCCATCGTACTGGTCTTCGTTGTTCTCTTCCTTTTCCTGCTTTCGCTCGATTTTTTCACGATGCATGGTAAAACGCTTACCATACCTACGGTGATGAACATGCCGCTGAGCCAGGCCGAAAAGGTTCTTAAAGACCAGGGATTCGACATCGAGATCCAGGACTCGATCTATTCAGATACAGCCGCCCCGCTCTCCGTGCTCCGCCAGTTTCCGGAAGCGGAAGCCGTTGTGAAACAGAACCGCACCGTTTATCTCACCATCAACCGGGCTGTTGCTCCCCCTGTCGAGATGCCCAACCTGGAAGGAATGAGTTTCCGGACAGCCCAGCTCGTTCTAAAACAATATGGCCTGAAGTTGAAGGATACGGTATTCAGACCCGACTTCGCAAAAAACTCGGTGCTTGAACAGCAATACGACGGTGAACGGATCAAACCAGGTACCCGCATCAACATGGGAAGCAGCATCACGCTTGTTCTTGGAAGTGGCCTTGGCGAAGATGAATTCAATGTACCCGACCTGTTTTCACTCACTTATAGCGAGGCGCAGCTGATGCTTCAGTCAACCGGACTGAGTGCAGGTGCCGTAATTGCCGATCCCGACGTTAACGACCAGGTAAATGCTTACGTTTACCGGCAGAGCCCCGAACGATTTACCTACGATAATCGCGTAAACCGCATTCGCCCGGGGCAAACGATCGACCTTTGGTTAAGCAAAGAGAAACCTGTGCGACAACTTGACTCAACGATCATTCAACCCAATACATACTAACCTGATGCAAAATATTTCTGCTGCTGAAGTAAAGAAGAGGCTGCAAGCCGGCGAATCGCTTAACCTCATCGACGTGCGCGAACCCGACGAAAACCAGGAGTTCAATATTGGCGGCATCCTTCTTCCTATGCACATGATTCACACCATGCAGGTGGAATCCATTGAAAACCTCAAGAATGAGGAAGTGATCCTTTACTGCAGGAGCGGTAACAGGAGCGCGCAGGCTGCTCTTGTTCTTGAAATGCTTGGTTTCAACAACGTGAAAAATCTTGAAGGCGGCATGGTAGAATGGAAGAACCTGTCATAAGCCAATGTTCAACGCAAACATCACGTTCCTTTCAGCCATCGGGAAGTAATAATTCTCCGTCACCAGTTCACCTCCATAAACGTAGCTGAATGTATACCCATTCGCTTCGTATTTCTTATTGAAAAGATTATTTACCTGGAATGCGAGCGTTGTTGATTTGAATAACCTGTTTCGCAACGTGTAGGTAAGCCGCATATCCTGCACGAAATATGGATTCAGACTTCTGCTGCGCGATGAGGTGTTGTCGAGATATTGCCTGCTCACATACTTCGACATAAAACTGATTTCACCATCTTTCACAGGTACAATACTTATCATCGCACCTCCTGTTACTGCAGGAGAAAATGCAATGTCTGCGCTTTTGTAGAAATTGGTTTTCTGTCCGCCGTCGTCGTAATCATCAAAGTATTCCGTAAAATCTTCTACTTTATTTCTGCTCAGGGTAACATTTCCGCTAACGTTCAACCAGTTTGTGAAGCTGGCACTTCCCTGTAACTCGATTCCTGCGCGATAACTGTCTGGAATATTTGTTCGGGTATATGCACCTACATCGTTGATCTGACCTGTAAGCACGAGCTGATCGCGGTAGCGCATGTAATAAAAGTTTGCCTGCCACGAGTAGCGTTGGTTTTTTCTTTCAATTCCTGCTTCAACATCGTGCATGTGTTCTGGTCTTGGT